>JANWXG010000187.1 GCA_025057335.1 bacterium
CCTTGGTGGCATTCCATCTACCTGCCTCCACGCATGTCGATAGCATACGCTTACTGCGGCTTCCAGAACGGAAGGAAGTGCCCTGTGATGTGCGTCTGCTTGATGGCGGTATGCGTCAGCTGATATGGGTTCACACGGGAGGCAAGCGGGAGTACTTGCTGGAGCCAGGTCCTCCTCCTGCCACGACGTCCCGCTGGCAGACGCAATGGGGGCGCGAAGCGCTCGAGGTCTTGTGCGAGGGAAAACTGGTCACACGGTACGTCTTTTCTGGAGCGGCAAAGCCTTACCTGTACCCCATCTACGCCCAGACAGGCGTGGCGATGACCCGCGCTTTTCCGATGGAGCGACGCGAGGGGGAGTCCACAGACCACCCGCACCAGCGTTCCTTCTGGTTTACGCATGGCGACGTGAACGGGGTGGACTTCTGGACTGAGGGAGTCGGGAAAGGACGTATCGTGCACCGCGAGTTCTCGGATGTGGCTGGTGGGCGTGTGGGCATCTTTATCACCACGCGCAACGAGTGGCGTTCCCCGCAGGGACAGCTGATATGCACCGACACACGGGAGGTGTGTGTCTACGACATCGACGACCTGCGGGTCATTGACCTCACCATCACCATCCGTGCGGGCGAGCAGCCGCTGCGTTTTGGCGACACGAAAGAGGGCACTTTCGGCATTCGGATTCCGTCCAGCATGGAGCTGCGTCGCGGCAAAGGTACCATTCTTACGGCGGAGGGGAAGCGGGATAAAGAGGCGTGGGGCACACGCGCGACGTGGTGTCTCTACAGTGGTGAGGTCGCGGGCGAAACGTACAGTATCGCCGTGCTAGACCACCCCAATAATCCGCATCATCCCACCTACTGGCACGTGCGCGATTACGGTCTGTTCGCCGCCAACCCCTTCGGCTGGCGCGACTTCCAGAACAACCCCAACGTGGATGGTAGCCTTACCGTTCCTGCCGGGGGACAGGTCACTTTCCGGTACCGTACCCTCTGGACGAAGGGAACGATTCCTGCGGAGAGGCTGAACGCTCTCTATCGGGCTTTCGCCCCCCCACCGCAGATACAGGTGTTGCCGCTAACCCGCCGTTGAGATGGCGGCCGCAATCGGAGGGAACCTGCGCGCGCAGGCGGATTTGCTCCCTTCCTTTTCCATGACACACTTCGGTCTAATGAAGCAGGCTGAAGCCTGCACTACAAGCACACTTCGGGCTAACGAAGCAGGCTGAAGCCTGCACTACAAACTGTTTGTAGTGCGCACTTCAGTGCGCTCTTGGCAAGCTGAAACCTGCGCTACAAACTGTTCGCAGCGCGCACCGTACTATGCCTTGTTATCTGGTACTCTCTGTTGTTTTTCAGGAGGAAGCACTGATGTGCTCCACTACAAACCTTCCTTTCCTGTGGGCACTGGCAACAGCACCCACCCAGTCATAGCGGGTATCTCCAGCGACAGCTGCCCTCCGCGCTCGACAGCGATACTTTGGGGGACAGTGCTGCCGTCTGACGTCAGCGCCACTCGAAGAGCACGTGCCCCTGTCGGCGCTCTCAAGCGGAGGCGGGCGGGCTTTTCGCCGTTATTGAGCACTACCAACACCTGCTGCCTATTGTGTCGACGCAGGTAGGCGTACAGGTTCTGCCTGTCATCGGTGAGGAGCGTCGTCCACTCGCCACGGCGCAGGGCGACCTGTTGCTGGCGTAGGCGGATGAGTGCAGAGACGTACTCGCGCAGCGCCCTTCCCTCGGCAGATGGGTTCCAATCCATCGGGCGACGGTTATCAGGGATATGCTCTCCCTCCATGCCCACCTCATCGCCGTAGTAGATAGCGGGCGCGCCAGGCAGCGTCATCTGCAACAGGAAAGCTAAACGCACCTTGCGCCAGTCGCCGCCACACAGCGTGCGCAGGCGGTGGGTATCGTGGCTGCTCAGCATGTTGTACATGCCGTAGGTGACCGTGCGCGGATAGGTCATCGCCAGCAAGCGCAGGCGTTCATCCAGCACAGAGGGCGGGATGCGCCGAAACGCTATCCAGTCGAGCACCAGTCCCCGCCAGGGATAGTTCATCACTGCGTCGAACATGTCGCCACGCAGCCAATGGGTAGCGTCCCCCCAGATTTCGCCGATGATTACTGCATCGGGGCGTGTGCGCTTCACCTGCTTGCGAAACTCGCGCCAGAAGTGGTCAGGCACCTCGTTCGCCACATCCAGTCGCCAGCCATCGAAAGGCGCCCGCCGCATCCAGCGCAGAATCACCTGATTCAGCAGATAATCGCGCACCTGAGGGTTCTCGTGGTTCAGCTTGGGCACGTAGGGAATACCCCACCACGCGGAGTAGGGTGCAGGGTTCTCGATGCGAACAGGAAAGCGTTGCACGGTGAACCAATCGCGATACGCCGACGCCTCCTGCTTCTCCAGCAGGTCGCGGAAGGCGAAGAAGTGTACGCCTACGTGGTTGAACACCCCGTCCAGTATCAGGCGCATCCCCCGTCGCTTCAGCTCCCGACACAGGGTGAGGAACGCTTCGTCGCCGCCGAAATGCGGGTCGACGCGCGTGTAGTCATCGGTGTCGTACTTGTGATGCGTCACCGAGGTAAAAATGGGCGTGAGGTAGAGCGCCGTCACGCCCAGTTCGCGCAGGTAGTCCACCTTCTGCACGACGCCCCATAGGTCGCCGCCGAAGAACTGGTCGGTGCGCCCCGTCTCATCCAGCGGTTTGCTGGGGTCGGGGTCGTTAGAAGGGTCGGCGTTCAGAAAGCGGTCGGGCATAATCTGGTAAAAGACAGCGTCGGCTACCCAATCGGGTACTTTCACCTCGGGTAGCTGGTCGGGCTGCAGGAGGAACCATCGGGTAGGTCTGGCTTCGCTCGCTCCCTGCGGCGAGAGCCATGCCTGTTTGTTGTCGTCCTGCACGGAGAACAGGTATTGCAGAGGGCGTCTGGGCACGGTCACCCTGTAGTAGGCGAAGAGCGAGTCCTGAGCCACGCGCGGCATCTCCCGCTTGGTGAACCGCTTGCCGTCGTGCAGGGTCAACACCACGCGCTGCACATCCCCTCGCCGCGCACGCAGCGTTAGGACAGCGTTCTGTCCCTCAGCGTGCAGGTAGAGCATCTCACGCTGTTCGTGGCGCAGAGCGGAGAGGGTGATGACGCCATCTCCCGCGCGTGCAGGCGGGTTTAAGCCCTTCGCTTCCACAATCAGCAGCGAGTTGATGTTGCCCATGCCGTCGTCTACGTTCTGCACGGCGTGGGGGTCAGTGCGCCAGTCGGTGCCGTTGACAACGAACTTGTACTGGTAGACGCCAGGCATCAGGTGCAGCGTGAGCGTCCACGTCCTGCCGCCGTCCTCGCTCTGCATGGGGTGGCGTCCTACCTGCCAGTCGTTGAACGTGCCCGCGAGATAGACTACCTGTGCAGGTTCGTCCAGCCGCTAGCGAAAGGTGACGGGGATGCCGTCCAGTGCGCGCGCCGTAGCGGGATGTAGCAGCAGGAGAAGTGCGAGAAGAAGCGAGGTGAGAAACCTAACCCCCCATCCCCCTTCCCTGAGAAGGAAGGGGGAGCACAGCCCCCCTCTCTTCGTAGGAGAGAGGAGAGGGGAGAGGTTTACCCATCGTGATAACCTATCCCCCCATCCCCCTTCCCTGAGAAGGAAGGGGGAGCACAGCTCCCCTCTCTTCTTAGGAGAGGGGAGGGGGGAGAGGTTTACCCGCACCGCGCCTAGAGATTCCATCACGCCGACTCCCTCTCCACCAAATGGCAGGGCACGATATGGCGCCGCTGGGCAGGGTCGCGCCCCTCGAGCTGGCGAATCAGCAAGTCGGTGGCTATCTGGGCGAGAGTACGAATGTCTACCGCGACGGAGCTTAGGGGCGGCTCCACGTACTGACAGAAAGGAGAGTCGTTGAACCCGACCACTGCCAGCTGCTGGGGCACGGCGACCCCACGCTCCTTCGCTGCGCGCAACGCGCCGATAGCCACCAAGTCGTCTACCGCCACCACTGCCGTAGGCGGTTCTGGCAAACCAAGTAAGCGGTTCATCGCACGATAGCCGTGTTCCTCCGTGAAATCCCCCCAAACCACCAGTTCAGGGGGGCAACACTCTCCCGCCTCCCGAAGCGCCTGTTGGTAGCCCATGTGACGGTCTTCACACACGAACAGCCCGCGCGGTCCGCTGATGTAAGCGATGCGCCGATGCCCTTTGCGCAGCAGATACTCGGTTGCCATGCGTCCTGCGCCGATGTTGTCGTTGTCCACTGAGTATACCGCGTCGGTTGGCTCATAGCGACCTATGAGCACAAAGGGGAAACCTTCTTCCAGCAGGTGAGGCATGCGCTCGTCTTGTGTTTGCGGTTCGACTAGGATAAGCCCGTCCACGCGCCGGGTGCGTAGCAGCTCCTCGTAGATGGCGCGGCGCGATTGCACAGCGCGGGCAGCATCGACGCAGAGGTGGTAGCCTGCCTTGCCAGCGAAATCGATGATGGCGGCTATCAGCGCGCTGAAGAAAGGGTCGCGCGCGAGCTGTTTGGGCGAACGGTGCACTACCAGTCCCAGAATGCCTGTGCGTTGTGAACGCAGAGACTGTGCTCTCGCGTCGGGCACGTAGCCATGTTGCTCTATCACTGCCAGCACACGCTGGCGTAGCTCCTCGGTCACGCGCGGGTCGCCACGTAGCACCCGCGAGACAGTCGCCTGTGACACGCGAGAGAGTTTGGCTATCTGGTTCTGTGTCAGTTCTCGCATCGCTCGCGAATAGAATACGTATTCTGAGAAAAGTATATCCCCGTTTGGGCACCATGTCAAGATAGCAAACTCGCCCAAAGCGCTCTGAGAAGAGGCTTTCGCTGAGCCGCAGTGACCATGAACCCCTTCCCCCGCCTCTTTGGAATACACGGAGATGTTATAATACTTGCAGGAGGAGAGGAAGATGCAGGCATGGAGCGATACAGGATGGCATACCCTGCGCGGCGACGTGCGCCACACAGGATATACCCCCACAAAGATAGAGCCCCCGTTCCGACTGGCGTGGGCACGATACTTTGAAGGTGAACGCCTGGGCACGGCGATGGAACCTATCGTGGCGGAGGGCAAGGTCTTCATTGCCACGCATGGCGGCAAAGTGTTCGCCCTGCGAGCGGAGACGGGCGAACCTCTCTGGTACTTCCAGGCGATGGGGGCGTTTCTGCACTCGCCTGCCTACAGCAAGGGATTAGTCGTCGCGGCGGATGCCGTGGGCTCGGTAT
>JANWXG010000188.1 GCA_025057335.1 bacterium
GCCCTCCAGCAGGAGAACCCCGCCCTGCCCAGAGAAACAGAAGGGGAACAATGCGCTGTCTAAGGGGGGAGAACGCTATGCCCGTTCCGACTACCGTTACCCGTGTGCTGGCAAAGGGTATCAACCTGAGCCACTGGCTGTCGCAGCACTCGCTGGACGAGCCGCATCTGCAGTCGTACATCGGCGAGCGCGACTTCGCGCTGATTGCGCGCCTGGGCTTCACTCACGTACGCCTGCCGATAGACACCGCCCTGCTGCAATCTCCTGACGGTAGCTTGCGTGAACAGGGTTTCGTCTACGTCGACCGCGCTCTGGAGTGGGCGCGCACTCATCGTCTGGGCGTGGTGATTGACCTGCATCCTGTTCCTGCGCCCAGAATCGCACGGGATGCTGCCGCTTACGCACATTTCGAGAAGCTGTGGGTGGCAATCGCCCGCAGGTACGCCCGTCGTCCACTGAGCGTAGTGTACGAGCTGCTGAATGAGCCTGTAGAACCCGATGCGCAGCGCTGGCGCGAGACCTCGGCGAAGCTGGTCAACGCCATCCGCGCCGTAGACCAGCGGCACACCATCATCGTGTGCGGGCACAACTGGAGCGGACCGGACGACCTGCCCGCTATCCCCCCGTTGGAAGACGACAACATCGTGTACACCTTCCACTTCTACCTGCCGCATGAGTTCACCCATCAGGGCGCGACGTGGGGTAGCGCGCACTGGCGACCGCTGCGCAACGTGCCCTACCCGCTGACATGGGAAAACGTGCAGACGCTGCTGGCAGGACTGCCAGAGAACTCCGCCTCCGCCCTGCGCCGACTGGCGCAGGAGGAGGTAAACCTCAGCTGGATTGAGAAGCGGATGCAGCCCGTGGTGGAATACCAGAAGCAGCACCGCGTGCCGCTCTACTGCGGGGAGTTTGGCGTGTACCGCGCCTTCTCGCCCCCCGATTCGCGCACGCGCTGGCTCGCTGATGTGGTCAAAACGCTGCGCAAATATCGCATCGGCTGGGCGATGTGGGACTACAAAGGCGGTTTTGCCCTGCTACGCACGGACAAGCCAGAGCCTATTGCTGATGAGGCAACGGTGCGTGCTCTGGGGTTGGGTTAGCTTTTCCTGAAGCGTGTGGAGCGCCTTCGTACAGCACAACGAGGTTCCAACCTAACCCCTTGAACATCTGCACTACTTCGCCTCGAACGGTTTTCCGAGTCCCTTCAGGGGGGGCGCCCTTGTCGGAGACCACCCACAGCTCGCCCGTCTCGTCGCGCAGTCGGTAGCCTGCTACTCCCATCAAGCCGTAACTGTCTGTCACTACCCCCCGCACCGATACAATGCGCCCAGAGTAGCGGTCGGGGTGGGAGAGGATGTCACGGATGGGAACTGGGCGGCGGAGATAGTACACCACGCCGCCTGCCACTAGCAACAAGACTAGCACTACAGCTACGCTCAGCCGTATCCAGTTGTGACGCACTTTGTATCGACCTCCCGTCTGTAAAGGACACCGCAGGGGGGTCAAAGGTTGCCACACCGCTCCTAGAGCGCTGGCGGGAGAGACGCTTACACTCGGCTCTGTGCTGTGGCGCACGATTAAAACCGCCCGTTTGCAGGTATTCCTCTGCCTCGTCTGGAAAGTCAGTAGCAGTGCTTACCGCCTGTCCAAGGAGGTCAGCATGAGGCGCTGGCTATGGGCATTGTTAGTAGGATGCCTTGTGGTGTCCACATCGTTGCAGAGTATCTCTAGTCCGAGGGAAACAGAAATGAAGGTACTGTCCACACTTCCGACTTCACCGGCAAACCGTCATTACGCAGGCAATCGCCCTCCCTTGCTGCCCGTGCCGCTCATCAAGTTGCCTACAGGTTCGGTTCGCCCAGAGGGATGGCTGCGCCACCAGCTGGAGCTGATGGCAGAGGGCTTCACGGGACGTCTCACCGAGATGAGCCCCTGGTGCCAGTGGGAGGGTAGCGCCTGGGCGCACCCGAAGGGCGAGGGGGAGCGCGGCTGGGAGGAGCTGCCTTACTGGTTGAAGGGCTTTACCTCGCTGGGCTACCTTCTGGGCGACCAGCGAATCATCAGCGAAGCACAGAGGTGGCTCAATGCCATCCTCGCCAGCCAGCGCGAGGACGGTTACTTCGGTCCCGAAAGCAACCGACAGGTGATAGACCCTCATTTCTCTGGTCAGCAGGGGATAGACCTCTGGCCCAACATGATTGCCCTCTATGCCCTGCGCACCCACTACGAAGCCACAGGCGACCCGCGAGTGCTGCCCTTTATGCTGCGTTACTTCCGCTGGCAGATGACCATCCCGCTGGAGAAGTTGCTGCCCGGCAGCTGGCAGAAGGTTCGTGGGGGCGACCAGCTCGACTCGATTCACTGGCTGTATAACCAGACAGGGGAGAAGTGGTTGCTGGACGCCGCGCGCGTGACGCACGAACGCACGGCGGACTGGGTGGGCGACATCCCCAGCTGGCACGGTGTGAACATCTGCCAGGGCTTCCGTGAGCCTGCTCAGTACTACCAGCAGACAGGCGACCTTCGCTACCTGCGGGCGACCGAGCGCGTGTATGACACCGTGATGGGCATCTATGGACAGGTGCCAGGAGGGATGTTCGGTGCAGATGAGAACGCCCGACCTGGCTACACTGGTCCTCGGCAGGCGGCGGAAACCTGCTCGATGGTGGAGATAATGTACAGCCACGAACTGCTCACCCGCATCACAGGGGACGTGAAGTGGGCAGACCGCTGCGAGGAGGTAGCGTTCAACTCGTTGCCCGCCGCAATGACGCCCGATCTCAAGGGGCTACACTACCTGACCGCACCCAACATGGTGCAGCTCGACCGCCGGAGCAAGGCGCCCCTGCTGCAAAACGGCGGAGACATGCTCTCTTACAACCCCTACGACTACCGCTGCTGCCAGCATAATGTGTCGCATGGCTGGCCCTACTTCGTGGAGCACCTGTGGATGGCAACAGCGGGCAACGGGCTGGCGGCAGTGCTTTACGCGCCGAGCACAGTGAAGGCGAAGGTGGGGGATGGCGTCACGGTGGAAATCGTGGAGGAGACAGACTACCCGTTTGGAGAGGAGATTGCATTCACTGTCAGCTCGCCCAGACCAGTGCGATTCCCGCTCAGCCTGCGCATCCCCGGCTGGTGCGATTCGCCCACGGTGTCAGTGAACGGGCGGGAGCAGAAAATTTCGCACCCCGCAAGGGGATGGATTGTACTGCAGCGTGAATGGCGTCACGGCGACAGGGTGCAGCTCACCTTGCCCATGCCCTTGCGTGCGAAAGTCTGGGAGAAGAACCGTCATACGGTGTCGGTGTATCGGGGACCGCTGGCGTTCTCCCTGCTCATCGGGGAGCGATGGGTGCGCTACGGGGGGACGGACCGTTTTCCCGCATACGAGGTCTTCCCCACAACGCCGTGGAACTACGGCTTGCTGGTGGATCTGCGCCAACCTCAGGCTTCCTTCGCCCTAGTGAGGAAGGAGGGGAAGCTGGCGGAGCAGCCCTTTACCCCAGAGAACGCGCCGATCCTGCTGAGAGCGAAGGGCAAGCGCATCCCGCAGTGGCGGTTGGAGGCGAACGGGCTCATAGGTGAGGTGCAGGAGTCGCCCGTACGTTCGGATGAGCCTGTAGAGGAAATCACGCTCATCCCGATGGGTTGTGCCCGGCTGAGGGTCTCCGCCTTTCCTCAGATAGGCGAGGGGACAGGGGCGAAGGTCTGGGAGGAGACAGGCCTGCTGTATGCAGAAGCCTCCCACTGCTGGCACGCCGACACGGTGCTTGCCCTGCACGATGGGATACTGCCATCCTCCTCGGCGGACACCAGCATCCCGCGCTTCACCTGGTGGGACCATACTGGCACGACAGAATGGGTGCAGTACACCTTCTCGCAACCGCGCAGACTCTCGTTCAGCGAGGTGTACTGGTTCGACGATGAGTCAGTAGGCGGTCAGTGTCGCTTGCCAGAGGCATGGCGTCTGCTGTGGTACGACGGTCAGCAATGGCGCCCCGTAGAGGTCACCCGCAGCGAGGAGACGCGCAAAGACGCTTTCAACCGGGTGGAGTTCGTCCCCGTCACGGCATCAGCCATTCGCATCGAGGTGAAACTCCGAGCCGGCTTTTCCGCGGGCATTCTGGAGTGGCGATTAGGGGAGTAAGGGTGAACTGAAAAGGGGCGCCTGACGCGGAGTCAGGCGCCCCAAAAGAGGTCTGCTTGCCTCGGCTGCGTTACGGCTGTTGAGGTGGATAGAACAACATGGCTAGGAGCCGTCGCGCGGGAAGCGAACTAGTAGCCGCCGCCCCAACCGCCACGACCACCGCCGCCCCAGCCGCCGCGACCGAAGCCACCACCGCCCCAGCCGCCGCGACCGAAGCCACCACCGCCCCAGCCGCCGAAGCCACCGCCGCCCCAGCCGCCGAGGCCACCCCAGCCACCGCCGAGGCCGCCCCAGCCGCCACCGAAGCCGCCGTAGCCACCCCAGCCGCCGCCGAAGCCGCCATAGCCGCCCCAGCCGCCACCGAAGCCGCCATAGCCGCCGTAGCCACCGAAGCCACCATAGCCGCCATAACCGCCGAAACCACCATAGCCGCCATAGCCGCCGTAACCGCCGCTATAGGTCCAGCCCGTCTGGTTCAGTGCGATGGCGTTTCCACCAAGCAGCTGTGCTATCGCCAGAGAGTCCAGATGCTGCAACGTAATCTTCTCTGTGCGCAGCTGCGGTTGAGGCGCTTCCTCTTGCAGCGTCTCAGTGACCGTCGTTTCGGGGGTCTCCACTCGAGGCGTGATAATGTACACGCCGCCGTCCACGCGGTAGGTCAGGGGCGGGTTCGCCGAGCGCAGAATGGTGCGCAGCGCCGTCTCGAAGGTCACATCCTTCAACGAGACCGTCACGTAGCCTCCGACCACCGACTCGTCCAACGTGTAGTTGTAGCCGACCGAGCGGAAGAGCAACTTAAGCGCGTCGGCTACGCTGGCGGACTCCAGATTGAGCGTGATGCGAGGCGACTCCGCGCCTCCCTGTTGACTGGACGCTGGCGTCACTATCCCCATCACGAGCACCAGCAACGCCAGCACGCCTAACCACTGCATCCGCATTGGCTTCACCTCCTCTGTCGCGCGCGAAAGAGG
>JANWXG010000189.1 GCA_025057335.1 bacterium
ATGGAAACCATCTACTACTATAGCATGGCGAACGGCAAGTCGGTTCAGACGGAGACCTCTTCAGCACAGGGATAGACTCTGGCACTGTTAGCGCTCGTTCCCCGACCACAGTGAGGTCACCTGCCCGGGCGCCTTTAGGAGCCCACGCAGCGCCTCTACGCCGTGTGAAAGGTGGGTATGTCAACACGTCTTCCAGCAGAACCCGATTACATCATGGCTTGTCCTACCGCGTACTAGAGCTGCCTGTGAGTCGACCCGATTGGCTGTCGTAGCCGCTCGTGCCCCCGAGGAAACGCACTCATTTCCTCTTTTTCCGCCGCCCTACTGTAGTAATTGCCCCCTTGTGCCGATAATCTGTTTAGCCGAATCGTGAGTAGAGGAAGATGGTTATGGGCGTTCAACCGCAGCATACGTTTACAGAAGAGCAGTTTGACGCTATGCGCGAAATCGCCAATATCGGGATGGGCAAAGCCTCTGCCGCTCTGGCGGACCTCGTTGGCACGACTATCCTTATCAATGTACCGCAGGCAGTTTACACACCTATCCACACCCTGCCAAATATTCTGCGCGATCCCGAGCAAACAACCGCAGGGATTTACCTACAGGTCACGGGAGACCTGTTCGGTCACGCTACCTTCATTTTCGAGGAGCAGAGCGCACACCGCCTCGCAGCCATGTTGCTCGGTCAGACGGAGGTGCACCTGGACGAGGTGACCGCCTCCGCACTGATGGAAATTGGTAACATCATGCTCAGCGCCTACCTCACCGCCATTAGCGACTTCACCGGCTTGCAGTTGCTGCCCAGCCCACCAGTGATGGCGGTGGATATGGGCTGCGCTATCCTGAACACGATTATCGCGAACATGCAGTATCTGGATGACTACGCCGTGACCATCGCGACGGATATCTACGACCCAGGTGGTTTGATTTCTGGCACTTTTGTGTTCCTGCCTGAACCAGGTGGCATCAGTAGAATCTTAGCAGCAATCGGGATGGGCTAGAGATGGGTGTTCAGCTCACGGTTGGGATGGGAGAGATACACGTCGTGCGCGGGGCTGGCAATGTGTTGACCGCTTTGGGGTTGGGTTCCTGCATCGGAGTGTGTTTGTATGACCCGCTAGTGCGCGTAGCGGGGATGGTGCACGTAGTGCTTCCGCAGAGTCAGGCAGATAAAATCGGTGAGTTGCCAGGCAAGTTTGCAGACAGCGCTATCCCAGCGACGGTACAGCGCATGGTGGAACAGGGTGCGAGCCCGTCACGCCTGAAAGCTGCGATAGCAGGTGGCGCCCAGCTGTTCCAGTTCGGAGCAAGCAGCACGCTAGACGTAGGCGCACGCAACGCCGAGGCGGTCGTTGCTGCTCTGCGTCAGGCAGGTATCCCCCTGCTAGCAAAAGACGTTGGGGGTAGTGTGGGGCGCACCCTGCGACTGATTTCAGACAACGGATTAGTGGTGGTGCGCACCATCGGCGGTGCGGAACGGGAGCTGGCAACGCTCGGCAGTATCCTTGCTTCCTCGGGGGTGGCAGCATGAACACGGCAGCAGCTCCAGAAAAACTGCAGCAACTGGTACAGACCATTCGCGACCTGCCCGCCCTGCCCGAGGTGGTCGTGCGGGTGATGCGCATGACGGAAGACCCCCGTACCGACGCCCAAAGCATCGCGCGGGTCATCGCTACCGACCAGGCGATGGCGGCGCGTGTGCTCAAGCTGGCGAACTCCGCTTTCTACGGATTGCCGCGCCGAGTGAGCACCCTGTCAGAAGCAGTGGTCATCTTGGGCTTTCGCACCATCAAGAACCTCGCCATCGCGGCGTCCACCTTCGAGCTGCTCAACCGCGAAATCGCTGGCTACTGGCTGCAGCGGGGCGAGCTCTGGCGACACTCCCTCGCCTGCGCAATCGGGGCGCAACTAATCGCGCGGCGCGTGCGACTGCCTGTGGTTGAGGAGGCGTTCGTCGCGGGGCTGCTGCACGATATCGGCAAGGTCGCCATTAACCTCTTCGTGCGCGAGCAGTTCGACCAGATTATGGAGTGCGCTTTGAAAGAGCGCATCGCCTTCGTGGAAGCAGAGCAGGCAGTGCTCGGCTTCAACCACGCGATGGCAGGCGGTCTCATTGCAGAGAAATGGAACCTGCCCCCCTCGCTAGTCGCTGTCATCAAATACCATCATCAGCCCTCCTCGGCGCCCGAACGCGAACCGATGATTTCTATCGTACACCTTGCCGACGTGCTTTCCATCACGCTCGGCATCGGCATCGGCGGGGATGGGCTGTACTACCATTTCGAGGAGGACACCTTGGCCATGTTCGGCTTAGAACAAGCCGACCTGGACGACCTGTGCGAGCAGATTGTCGAGCAGATGGCTCGTGCGGCGAGCCTGCAAGAACAGCCGGAGGTTGTGCTCCAATGAAATCGATGTCCGTGACCGATGACTACCTGTGGTTTTGCCAGCAAGTGCTGCACAAGACGGGACTAGACCTGCAACAGTACAAGCGTCCACAGATGGAGCGACGCCTGCGCTCGATGGCAGAGCGCGTGGGGGCGCGCAATCTCGAGGAGTACTGGGTGGTGCTGCAAAGGGACTCGGAACAGTTCGCCTACTTCCTCGACCGCATCACTATCAACGTCTCTGAGCTATTCCGCAACCCGGAGAAGTTCGACGAGCTGCGTCAACTGATCCTGCCACAGCTGCGCCAGCTGAGCAACTCCCTGAAAGTATGGAGTGCAGGATGCTCCTACGGCGCGGAACCCTATTCGCTCGCTATTCTGCTAGAGGAGATGCGCCCTATCTCCTACCAGATACTCGCCACCGACATCGACGAGACCATTTTGGGCAAGGCGCGCGAGGGCATCTTCGCTCCCGAAGACATGCGCAACGTCTCACCGGAGTGGCGACAGAAGTATTTTGTGCAACAGGGCAACCGATATCAGGTCAAGCCAGAGCTGAAGCGAAACATTACCTTCCGCAAACACAATCTGCTGGCAGACCCCTTCGATAGCGGCTTCCACCTCATCGTGTGCCGCAACGTGGTGATTTATTTCACGGAGGAGGCTAAAGAACGGCTCTACATCCGTTTCTACCAATCGTTGGTGCCCGGCGGCGTGCTGTTCGTCGGCAGCACCGAGCGCATCTTCAACTACCGCGAGATCGGTTTCGAGATGCCACTCTCCTTCTTCTACCGTAAGCCAGCGCCAGGACTGCGCAAAGCGGCGTGAAGATGGAATAACACCACAGGAGGAACGTTAAGGGGGAGAACGACTGATGGGCAAGAGGATTCTGGTGACGGACGATGCGCTGTTTATGCGCGTGACCCTGAAGAATATCCTGACGCAGCATGGCTACGAAATCGCGGGCGAAGCCACCAACGGGCGCGAGGCGGTGGAGATGTATAAGCAGCTGCAGCCCGACCTCGTGACGATGGACATCACCATGCCCGAGATGGACGGCATTAGCGCAGTGCGCGAAATCAAGAAGATCGACCCCAATGCGCGCATCGTGATGGTCACCGCGATGGGGCAGAAGAATTTGGTGGTCGAAGCCATTCAGGCAGGCGCAAAAGACTTCATCGTCAAGCCCTTCCAGCCAGAGCGCGTCATCGAGAGCGTGCAAAAGCTGCTGGGCAACTGAAAGGAGCCGGGTCATGATGCGAGTAGAGTACATCAACCCATTCATCAGCGCAGCCTACTCGGTGCTGGAGATGGTGCTTGGGGTGCAACCTGAAAAGGGACAACTGGCTATGCGCCCAGGCATCTTCACGACCCAACAGTGCAGCATCGTCATGGGAGTAACGGGCAAGGTGGAAGGCACAGTCATCTACGGCATGAGCCTTGCCACTGCCGACAAAATCGCCTCCCACATGATTGGTCAGCCCATCCGCACCTTCGATGCGCTGGCTGCCAGCGCTATCGCTGAGTTGGGCAACATGATTACAGGCAACGCCGCGGCGCTGCTGGCAGAGAAGGGCTACACCTGTGACATCTCCCCGCCCAGCATCATCCGCGGCAGCAACGTCAAAATCTCTACGGTCAACACGCCTGCGCTGGTTGTGCCCATCTCGTTAGGTGATTTCGGTTCGATCGAAATCAACGTCAGCCTACAGGAGAGAAAATAACATGCGAGTAGAAGAACGAGCCGCTATGCAACTGCTCCACTCCCTGATGCGCACGGAGCAGCAGGGACAGGAGCATCAGGTCAAGATGCTTCGCAAGGTGCTAGACACACAGAAGCAGCAAGGCGAGCAGCTGGTGCAGATGATTCAGGACGCAGGCAGGATGCTGGACATCCGCGCCTGAACCGCGTAGGAGGTGCTCGTATGCACCAGAGTGGTGACAATCTGTATGTGCAGGCGCAGGTGGGTGGCGAGCGTGTGGGGTTTCCCGTATCCGCCGTGCGGGAAATCATCCATGTGCCTTCCATCTCGCGCGTGCCGCGCGCGCCGCGGTGGCTGCGTGGCGTTGCCGCCCTGCGTGGACAAACCATCCCTATCCTTTGCCTGCGAGAGCGGTTTGGAATGGAGCCGACAGCGCCTTCCCCACAGATGCGAGTGGTGATTGCGGAAGTGCACGGGCAGCCCGTCGGTTTTCTGGTGGACGGCGTCTACACCGTGCGCCGCTTCGCGGAAGAGGATATCGAGCCACCTACCGCCCTGCTGCTCAACGAGCAGAACGGTTACATCGAGGCTATCGGTCACGACGGCGACCAGCTCGTATTGCTCCTCCAGCCCGACGCCCTGCTGGATCGCAAGCAAGTGGAGCGCCTGCGCCAGTTGGAGCGCGCCGCGTAGGGTTGCGCCCTTGTCCGTAGCGTGCCGACGCAGCGCGCAGGAGCTCCCTTTCGCTCGCCTTTCCCCCCTACTGACTCCACCCGCCTTTGCTAGGTGCGCCCCTCTGCTATCCGCCAGAGGTTGACCAACAGTCCCTTTGTCCCCTAGAGAGCAATAGCCTCAGGGCAGCGGTCGGGTCTAGCTTGCGTAGTATTAGATACTGCTTCTGTGTTATAATCGGAGCGAGGTGATTCCCGATGGCACAGCAGACGCTCAACTCGCCC
>JANWXG010000018.1:0-231 GCA_025057335.1 bacterium
AACCTTCATCGTCTATCTGCATGTGTTCCGCGCTAGCGATATTCCCATCACGCGTGCGCAGTTCCACGATGGCGTCGCGCCTGCCTTGAAAGTCCTGCGGGTTGACCCAGACGATGATGCTGCGGCTATGCAGACTGAACGCGAGGTCATCAGGCTTCTGGTCGCACGCATCTGGAAGGGGTTGTATGGGACCAGGCAGTTGCAGAGCGGGGCAACGCTTGATGTCGCGGT
>JANWXG010000018.1:241-20109 GCA_025057335.1 bacterium
TCTGGCACTCTCCTTGTCGGCTTCTGATATTTGCAGCCAGTAATGCTGCTCCCTCTCCTGTCTGAAGGGGACAGGTAGCGGTGCGGAGAAGTAGAACACCCGCTGCTGCCTGCAGTCCCATCTCTCGGTGTAGCGGATGACGTCGGGTCTGACACATGCACGGTAGATGGGCTCTCGCTCGGGCTGGCAGGTGCCAGGGATGTTGCGGTAGATGGCGATGTAGTAGCGCCATTCCCTGCTAAACTGCCCCGGATGCAACAGTACTCCCCACCAGCTCACGCGCACGATGAGACCGGTTCGGGTGCAAATCCAGTCGTCCATCGCGACCTTCTCCAGAGGGCGAGGAATTTCGCAACTGAACACGCGCGACTCGTGCGAGGCGAGAGGCCAGGTGTAGGGCTGGTTCCACTTGAAGCCCCAGTAAGATACGGGAAACTGCGCCCACGCGCTCACCGTCAGAGTGAGCAAAGCCATCGTGAACAAAAAGCGTTTCACAGCGTTTCCTCCTTTTTTGTTGAGGTCGTGCCCTGTTGCAGGCGCCGAGAGCCACCAGAGTGAGCTTATGAGGTGGAGAAACCTGCCTATCCCAATCCGCGCGGCGGGTTCGCCCTCACTGTAGCCCGTGATGTCCATCATGCGACTCACGCACGCTATGTGCTTGCAACAGAGCAAGGTTGTTATTCTCATCCCCGCCCGCCTGTCCACCCTGAGCGCAGCGAGGATGTCTCCGACCCCTTCCGCCCTCGGCTCAGCATGACAAGGGACGGCTCGGCAGGAGCCTCGCCCTCCAGCTCCCTGTCATTCCGAGCGCAGCGAACAATTCCGCCCCCAGAGGGAGCAGGAATGGCACCCCCTTCCTTTGCGAGGAAGGGGATGCGGAGATGAGGGTCGGCTTAATCGTCACCCACTGCGCCGAAGTTGCGCAAGAGGATGCCGAAGTCCAGCAAGGACACTTCCTCGTCGCCGTCCAGGTCGGCGCTGGGATTCCAGTTGGCATCACCAGGTACACTGCCAAACGCGGCGACCAGCTCACCGAAGTCGAGCAGGCTCACCTCATTGTCGCCGTCCACATCGCCGTTGACAAGGCTGAAATCCACCGTCACGTTCGCGGTAATCGAGACGCCGCCCTTTACCTGCCTCAGCCAGTGCGAGCCTTTTGCCGCCACGTCGAACGTGCCGCTCAGTGTGGTATCAAAGGCATACTGGCTGCTGCTGTTCAGCGTGACCACGTGCGTTTCCAGCGGGGACGTGCTGCCCGTGTTGCGGATTTCGATGGTCACCGACTGAGTAGTCGGGTCGCCGCCGAAGTCCTGCAGGTCTACAGTGCCCGATACGCGGCGTGTGCTGGCGGCGACAGTAAGCCTGCCCCTGCCGCGGCTCGGGTTGAGTGGGTCGTCGCCATCGAAAATGACCGTGATGGTGTGCGTGCCCAGCGACATGCTTGCGGGGATGGTGTAGTCCACTCTGGCGACTCCGCTGGAGTCCGTCACAGCGTTACCGACAGAAGCGGTGCCTACCTGGAATCTAAGCGTGCGCCCTGCAATCAGCGTGCCGTCGTGCGCGCGCTTCAGAACGGCTTTGAGGGACACGGTGTCACCGCGGCGTCCGCTGACATCTGCCACGGTTATCGTTGTGTCGGCATAACGGCGGAACACGGCGCTGTCGGACGTACCGTGGTATTCGCTGTCGCCGGCGAAAGAGGCGCTCATCGTGCGGTTGCCCAGCACGCCTGCGCTCACCGTCCACGAGTGAGTGGCTACTCCAGAGGCGTTGGTATTCGCCGAGCCGGCGTTCGCGCCATCCACGTTGAAGCTGATGGACTTACCGCCCAGCAGCGTGCCGTCCGACACGCGACGCAGAGTGGCTCGCAGTGTGGTGGAACGCCCGATAGTGCCCGAAGCGTTATCCAGCTCCAGCGCCGTGGTGTACTTGGTGCCAATCGTGTACTGAGGGCTGTAGCTCCAGTTACCTGCCACGTCGCGCACGGCGAACTGGATACGGTTCTGGGTCGTGCTTTGCTGATTGAAAGGCACGTTGCTGGCGGTGATGGTCTGCAGACTGGTCGTCCCGTCGGAACCCGTGATGGCGGTATTGAACCAGTTGCTCCAGGTGCTTCCGCCGTTGGTGCTGTAGCGATACCACCCCTGTGCGGAGGTCGCCAGCCCCGAAAGCACATCCCGTACCCGTATGGTACAGGTGGGGGTCAGCCCGGTAGAGCCCACGTCGGTAACCGTCAAGTTCTGCCAGTCCTGCGGGGCGGTGAGGTCTATCTTCACCACCTGCCAGCCGCTGTCGCTGTAGTTGCCTGCGCGGTCGTAGGCGCGGAAGTAGATCTGGTTTTGTCCAGAGCCGCCCTCCTGGTTGAAAGGCACACCTGCGGCGTATATCCACTCCAGAGCAGTGCTACCGTTGGCTGCGCCTGTCCCGCAGGCGAACGGACCTTGCGTGCCCGTGCCGCTGGTCCAGTACCAGTAGTACAGGGCGCTGGTGTTCAAACCAGCGAGGGTATCCCGCACCTGAATCCAGCAGTTCGGGGTGGGGTCGCTGGTCCAGTCTGGAGCGAAGTTCTGCCAGCTACTGGGCGGGGTGCCGTCCACGATGACCGTGCGGGTGACAGCGGCGGTCCCGCCGTTGATGGAAGTGATGTCGTAGCGGACGTTTTTCGCACCTTCGGTGGTGCCTCTCAGGTTCCACACCAGTCTGCGCCAGTAGCCTGCAGGGATGTTGCCCTGATTCGTACCGTCGACGCCTGCGAAGGTGAAGCTCTCTTCTGCCCCGTTGGGCGCATAGCGCACGTAGGTCATGCCGTTGAGGGTGATGCCGGAAGAGAGCAGGTCGATATCTCCGTACACGCCCGACGCCACGTAAGAGTCCGCTCGCGCCCAGCCAGTGACGTCGAAGTTGACATTCGGTCGCACCGCAGCGGGGGTCTCGAACACGAGCGTGACGTTGGGCGTGGTGTCGCCATATACCGCCCGCACCGTCACCGCCCACGCCTGTGAGGATCCCTCGTTCTGGGCGTAGGTATACACCTTGATACGATAGTCGCCGGCGGGCGCATTGGCGACGGTGATGACCTCCACGTTGTCGCGGGCGGAAAGGGACGACCACTCGCCGCTGGCTCCGCTGCTGAACGGCGCCCTGTCCAGATAGATGTCGAGGTCGTTTTTGAGGGCGACGCTACCGCCCGATGGCGCGGGGGCGTCGGGATACACCAGCACCACACGCAGGAGCGTCGCGTTCTGTGGCAGGTTGAAGTCTATGGTGCGCAGGTCGCCCGTTCCGCCGTTGCCCCACCACCAGGTAGCCCACCAGCCGTCCACGTTGTAGTGCGACTGGAAGGAGTCCGCCTTGCCTCGTCCCTGCGCAGAGCTGGCGTGCCCCAGGTTGATGGCGTTCGCAATAATGGTGGACTTGGTCGCCCAGGCGGGGAGGTTCCGGTGTGCAATGTGCGTTGCTACCAGACCCGCGACGTGAGGCGCCGCCATCGAGGTGCCGCTCCAGTCGGCTTTGTAGCCGTTGGCGCTCGTGTTGCTACAGGAGGTAATCCACGAGCCGGGCGCGACCACATCGGGCTTCACGCGGCTGTCGCCCGTGGGACCGCGCGAGGAGTAGCCGGTCACATTGTCCAACGAGCCGATGTCATCGTCGTAGATGGCGCCCACCGTGAACGCGCCTTTCGCTACTCCAGGGTAGGCGACGGTGCCGCCACCGGGACCTTCGTTGCCCGCTGCAATCACAGGCACGATGTTCTGCTGGAACAGCTCGTCCACCTTGCGGGAGAGAGCATCCGTACCAGTCAGGTTGGTCCCCTCCCCGCCACCGCTGAAGTTGAACACCTGCCGCTTGTAACGCGCTTCTCTACCCTGCATGTCCAGCAAACCCTGATACACCGAGTCGCCTTCAGATACACCACGTCCGTCGGCAGCGCGGCGGAACACCTTGCTGACCAGCAGGTCGTAGCCGTCTACGTCTGTATCGCGTATTCCCGAGGCGGTGCCACGGAAACGCGCCTGCGCGATGCCCGCGCCCAGAAACGTGCCGGTGACGTGCGTGCCGTGCCCATGCACATCGTCCCAGACGTTTGTCTCGGTTGTGCGGTTGTAACCCGCAGTGCCGTTCCAGACATTATTGAAGTCCCAGTGGTAGCTCAGCCCGCTGTCCATCACGCCCACCTTGATGGAGCGACCGCCTTCGGGGCGTCCATCATGCTGGTAATACCACATCAGGTCGGCGTTGATAGATGCCTGTGACTCAGCGTGCTTGGTGTAGACGGGACGTATCGGCTCCACGAACAGCACCGCGTCCATGTCCAGTAGACGGTTGACGGTCGCCGCGTCCGCCACGACGGCGAACACGCCCAGCGAGGGGTCATACACGCCTGTCCCTGCCGCCATGCTTGCAATTGCTTCCTTCGCGCCCTCATCGGGGGCAAAGAGGTTGACGTACAGCCAGACCTTCTCGCCCGATGTGTCGCCCATGAAGAGCAGTAGCTCGGGGTCCAGTTTCTGTACTGCGTTGGGTTGCCCCACCCAGCGCACCTGCGGATGAGACGCGACCGCGTTCAGCACGTCCACCGGGATCCGCGCCTGATACGCGGCGTAGGGGTAGAAGCCAAACAGCTCCACCCCGCGCTCCCTCAGCCACGTCTGTAACGCCTCATCCAGCCAGCCGTTGAGCAGGAGGAGCGCATACACCATTGGACGGGCACTGGAACTCTGGGTGGAGAGTTGTGCGGCGCGTGCCTGCGCCAGCCGCGCCAGTGCAGGCTGCAGCTTCTCGCCTTCGGGGGGCACGTACTCGCCACTGAGGAAAGCCAGCGCTACCTTCTCGCCCTTGGTGCCGAAGGGGAGCGGGAAACGACCGGCTTCTACGACGCCTTCGTTGCCCAGAGCCTGCCCTTCCCGCAGGTACTGGGGACCGACGGGGCGGTTTGGGTTCGCCTTTTCGGGGCGGGTGTGAGCAGTGGATGATTCGTAAATCAGGGGAGGTTGCATTCCGGGCGTGGCGAGGAGCATATCCAGTGGACTGCCCGGAAGGAGCAGGAACGGCGCTCCAGAAGGAGGAGCGTTCTGTTCTGCCTGCTGTGCTGGTGATGCCAGAGCGAAGAACAGCAGCGCAATCGCCCACACTGCAGGCAGCAGCCCGACCAGTTTGCGTTTCATGGAAGAACCCTCCGTGTTTTTCAGGGCGTGCCTGCTGCTTCTGCCCGGCACCTCATAGTCACAGCGGGGTTTGCCCTGTTGCTTCGTGGCACTGCTGTGGCTTTGCAACCATTTCGCCACGCTACATATTATAACGCGAGATTCGCGCCGAAACACCTGTTTTCATGCAAAGCGTGAAAATTTTTCGGAGCTTTTTTGTGGGCCATGCTGGTAGCGCAGTGTTGCCGAGAAGGAAAGAAGACAGTCCCGGCGCAGCCATCTCCTACTTGGCGCGTTCCCTCTGCTCCTGTAGCCACTCGAGCAGGAGCAGAGTCTGCCGTTTATCCAGACCGCCGTTGCGCGCAGGGCACATAGGCGAATGCAAGCAGCTGGGGCATCCCTCTCTGCAGGGGCACTCCCGCACGAGCGCCGAAGCCATCTGCAGCAGCTGTTCTATCTCCTCATAGGCGCCACGACTGATACCCGTGCCCCCAGCAGTGGTATCGTACAGGAAAATGGCGCTGCGCCCGAAGGCGGGTACGAGCCAGCTGAAGTGGCTGCCTACGTCCATGCGCTCACAGCCGCAGGTGAGGGGCACGACTGCTTGCAGTGCGTGCTCGGCGCCGTGCATCGCAATCATACCGTCGGCAGTGTGGACGAGCGTGGTGCGGTCCACGTCGCGTGCTAGCAGAGCGAGGATGTCCAGCTCAGCTGCCCCGCGTTGGCGGAACTGTCCCGCAAGCGAGCGCAGAAACTGCAGCATGTCGAACGTGAGCCACGCACCTTCCGTGTCGTAGGACTGTTCGGGCATCTGCAGCGGCTCGACGTCGATAATTTCCCCGCTGCGCAGATGCTTGCGTCGGAAGCCGACGACCTGCTCCACCACGCGCACCTCGCCAAATCCTGCCTCCAGAGCTCCCATCCAACGTGAGCTGTGTGTGCTCAGTACCTGTAATTGCACCTGCACCAGCGGTTCGGTATAGTAGTCCACCCAGACAGGGGTGGCGAGGGCGACGCGCTGCACGTCATCTAGCGAGTCGATAAGGTAGCTCTCGCCCTGATGCAAGTAAATGGCTCCTGGGTGTACCGTGCGGTAGGCACGTTCCATCTCCACTCTGCCTAGCTCCGACCCTGTGAGGCTCTCCCGAATCACTACCGCCTCGCCCGAGGCGGTGCGAATGGACACCTCTCCAGCGGGGTAGCCTCCGCCGAAGTAGTACCATCGCCCCTCGCGCGCGCCTAACCGTCCTTCACTCATCAGCTCGGCGATAGCACTCATACAGGTCTCCGCATCGCCGAACAGGGCATAGTCGTCGGGTTCCAGAGGCTTCTCGTACGCCGCACAGCACAGGTGCGCCTTGAGGATAGGCAAGTTCGTCGGATTGAGGCGTACCTTCTCCACAGGCTGACCGAAGAGGTACTCTGGATGGCGCATCAGATACTGGTCTAGCGGGTCGTCCTGTGCCACGAGGATGACCATTGCCTCACGGTCGCGTCGTCCCGCCCGACCTGCCTGCTGCCAAGTGCTGGTAATGCTGCCCGGGTAGCCCGCCATCACCACCACATCCAGTCCGCCAACGTCTACGCCCAGCTCCAGCGCGTTGGTGCTTACCACGCCGAGCAGCTCCCCACTGAAAAGGCGTCTCTCGATCTCGCGGCGCTGCTCGGGGGTGTAGCCTGCGCGGTAGGACATCAGACGTTCCTTGAGCTGGGGCGTGCGTCGCTCCGCCAGGTCGTGCGCGTAGCGCAAGATGAGCTCGGTGCTGACCCGCGCCTTGGTGAAGACGAGAGTGCTCCATCCCGCTTCCGCCAGGGCGGTCAGGATGGCGGCGCTCTCCACATTGGTGCTCAACCGCTCGAAGTTCTGCCCAATCAGGGGCGGGTTCCATAAGACGAAGTAGCGCCGGGGACGGGGTGAGCCGTCTTCCTGGATTAGCGTGCAGGGCAACCCTGTCAGCGTCTGCGCTGTCTCCTGCGGGTTGCCCACCGTGGCGGAGGTGAGAATAAACTGCGGGCGCGCGCCGTAGAACTCCGCCAGCCGACGTAAGCGTCGCAGAATCAGCGCGACGTGAGAACCGAACACGCCCCGATAGGCGTGCATCTCGTCCACCACCACGTAGCGCAGCTGGCGTAAGAAGCGCGCCCACGAGGAGTGATGGGGCAAGATGCCCACGTGCAGCATATCGGGATTAGTCAGTACCAGATGTGCCCCGCGTCGGATAGCGGCGCGCTCCTGCGGCGGCGTGTCGCCGTCGTACACGCCGAAGCGCACCTGCGGAAACAAGCCGAGGTTGTTCAGCTTCTCTTGCTGGTCGCGCGCTAGCGCCTTGGTAGGGAACAGATAGAAGGCGGTAGTGTAGGGGTTGGTCAACACGCTTTCCAGCACGGGCAGGTTGTAGCACAGCGTTTTGCCAGAGGCGGTTCCGCTCACTACCACTACGTTCTCGCCGCGGCGCACCGCCTCTAAAGCCATCGCTTGATGCGTGTACAGCACCCCGACCCCCTGTACCCGCAAGGCGCGCTCTAGGGGCTCGGGCAGTGGACGGCTGAGGGTGCCAGCTCGGCCTGCGGTGGCTTCCAGCAGATGCACGTGCACCACCCGCTTGCGCACTTCTTCGTTCTGCAGGAACATCTGCAGGTACTCGGCGAGACGCATGGCGACGACCTCGTCACAGCGGTGTATCTAATCATACCGCGATTGTCCACGCTGGGCAACGTCCCATCGGCTCCGACGGAACCTCGATCTCCAACTCTTTTGTCATTCTGAAGTCCCTGTTGTTTGTCCAGGGGAAGCACTCGCGTGCTTTACTACAAGCTGAAGAGTGCATCGGGAGCACTTTCATGCTAGTAGTAGCGCACGTCAGTGCGTCTCTGTCATTCTGAAAAAAGCGAAGAATCTCGGCTTAGCGTAGTGTGGAGATGCTTCGCCTTCGGCTCAGCATGACCTATTGGTCGTCACCCTGAGCAGAGCGAAGGGTCTCTGAGATACTTCGCTTGCGCTCAGCACGACAGAAGGAAGGGATACTTCATCTGCGACTCAGCATGACAAGGGGACAGCTCGTCGGGAGCCTCACCCTATCGCTCCTTGTCATTTCTCGGCGCGTAGGAGCTCAGCATGGTGCGAAAGACGAGATGCTTCGCTGGCAGACACGAAGCGCACAGCACATCGGGGCTGGTAACCCGTGAGGCATCCTGCCCGTCTAAACAGGAAAAGGCAGGAATCGTGTGGAACCCCGCAGTAAGATATACTGCTTTCAAACCAAAGGGATGCGAGGAGAGACGACGATGCGAATGGGCTGGAAGGGCTTCGTAGCAACGGTGGGCGCGCTGGTCTGCCTGATGACCTCTGCAGTAATCGCTCAGGACGTGCTGACTTACCGTTACTCTCCTACTCACGAAGGCGTTGCCTCGGGAGACATCCAGATGCCTGTAGCGATGCACTGGCGCTACACGGCGTCGCCTGCGCCACAGAACGCAGCAGCGCCGGCCATCGTAGGGAACACCATCTACTACGCCTGTCGTGACCGCTTTTACGCGCTGGATGCGGAAACGGGGCGCGTGTTGTGGCGTTATCCGGTAGACCAGCCGTTGAATGCACAGTTCCGCACCACCCCTGCGGTTTCCGAAGGCATCGTTTACGTGGGAGCAACAGATGGCAACCTCTACGCCCTCTCAGCGGAGACGGGAAGGTATCTTTGGGCTTTCCGCACGCAGGGCGCCATTCTGTCGCACCCGACAGTGGTCAACGATGTGGTCTACTTCGGCTCAGCGGACGGGCGCGTCTACGCGGTCAATGCGAAAACGGGCGAGCCCATCTGGCGCGGTGGCTTCCGCACCAATGATGCGGTCAATGGGGCGGTAGCGGTTGAGGACGACATGGTGTACTTCATTTCTGCCGACCAAACGCTGTATGCTGCAGCGGCACCGACGGGGCTGCTGCTGTGGCGATTGCGTCTGCCCGGCACATTGTATGCGCTGTCGCCAGTGGTCTCGGAGCGCAACGTCTACGTTGTTGCATCGAACGTGCTCTATGCGCTACAGGCGCGCAGTGGACGCCAGCTGTGGGCGCGCACGCTGCCTGACGATATCGTGACCGAGCCCATCGCAGGTAACGGATTGATATATGTGCTCACGCGCGACGGGCGTGTCTATGCCTTTGACAGCACAGGCAAGCTGCTCTGGAACAGCAAGGAGCCAGTGTTCACTCATCCCGTGTTGGCACCGCCCACGCTAGCGGGCAACGTGCTAATTATCGGCACGGCGCGCGGCGGCATCTACGCGCTGGATGCTTCCAACGGCAACGTGCTGTGGAAATACCTATTGCAATCGTCCTCCTCCACCCCAGAGCGTCCTACCTTCACGGACATCACGGCGACACCTGTGGTTTCGGGGCGCACGTTGTATGTGGTCTCGGACGATGGCAGTCTGACCGCTTTTCGCTCGGATGCTCCCGACAACATCCCGCCGACGGTCACGGAGATCGAGCCCGCGCGCGGCATTGCGATGTCGGGCGCCCCCCCGATTCGCTTCCGTGCGCTTATCAGCGATGACGGCTCAGGGGTCAAAACAGACACGATTCAGTTCCTTCTGGATGACCAGCCCGTGAAGTTTGAGTTTGACCTCGCTCGGGGCGAGATCACCTACCTGTGGGGTAGCAGGGAGGCTACGGTAGCGTCGGCAGGACAAGGTGGAGCGGGTGCCACGACGGTGCGACCGCTATCCGATGGACGCCACACAGTGAAGATTATCGTCGAGGACTGGCGAGGCAACCGCACGGAGTATAGCTGGAGCTTCATCGTGGACAACACGCTACGCAAGCGCCCTGCCACAACGCAGCCGCGCACGCAACCTGCGGCACCCGGAGTGCCCAGCGGACGACGCGGAGGCGGCGGACGCGGCGGAGACCTCGAGTACTGAGACGCAGGGAGTGAGTAGGCGGTGGAGGGGGCTCGGCTACGCGCCTTGTTGCGGCTGGCGTATCTGGAGCTCCCTCCGCGCCGTTTGCGCCTCCTGCTGGAACACTACCACGAGCCCGAAGCCATCTTCTCCGCCTCCCGACAGGAACTGTTGCGTCTGGAAGGCATGACCGAAGCGGTTGCCGCACGCATCCTGAACGCCCCTGAACTGACTCCCAAACAGTGGCAGCGCTGGCAGCAAGCCGAAGCGCGACTGCTCACTTGGCGCGACGACGGCTATCCTCCGCCCCTGCGGGAGATAGAGGACTTTCCGCCCTTGCTGTTCGTGCGCGGTAGCCTGCAGGAACGAGACCGCTTTGCCATTGCCATCGTGGGCACTCGTCGCCCGACGCCGTACGGGCGCAGCATCGCCGAACGGCTGGCACGGGAGCTGAGCCGATACGGATTGACCGTGGTGAGCGGGGGAGCTCGGGGTATTGACACTGCTGCGCACACGGGCGCGCTACGCGCAGGGGGGCGCACGCTCGCGGTGTTGGGTTGTGGCATCGATGTGGCGTACCCTGCCGACTCGGCTGCCCTGTTCCAGCGCATCAGCACGCAAGGAGCAGTGCTCTCGGAGTACCCGCCTGGCATCACTCCGGACGCATGGCGCTTCCCCGCGCGCAACCGACTGGTGAGCGCGCTAGCTTTGGGAGTGTTGGTGGTAGAAGCACCGAACGATAGCGGTGCACTGATTACCGCTACCCATGCGCTGGAGCAGGGGAAACCAGTATTCGCCGTGCCAGGCAACATCGACACGGGACATAGCGCAGGCTGTCATCAGCTCATCAAGGATGGCGCAACATTGGTGGACAGCGTGGAAGACGTTGTGTGCGGTCTGGGCATCGCTCCAGAGCCGCCTCCAGAACGCACTGCGCCTGTCCCGTCCCTGACCCCGATGCAGCAGCAGCTGCTGCAGTCACTCTCCCTCACCCCTAAACACGTGGACACCCTAGCTGACGAGCTGGGCATGCCTGTTGCCCAGCTGAACGCGGAGCTGCTCCTCCTAGAGATGCACAACCTGGTGCGGCGGCAACCAGGTAACACCTACGTTCGGGTATTATAGAGATACCAAGGCGATGAGAACCCTGACCCTCTCCATTGCCAACGTTGCCATGAGGCTGAGCTGTACGGACGAGGCGTTCCTGCAGGAGCTGCAGCAGGAGCGATACGCCGCGTTCGTTCACCCCGAAGGACAGGAAGAGATGCATATCCTCCTGCAAGCCATGCCTGTTCCTCCCACTCGTGCGCGCATGGAGGGCGTAAAGGTACGACGGGCGGAGGGGGGCTGGAGGTTTGTGTACGATACCTTTGTCGCAGATGTGACTCAAGGGGTGGAGCGGGCGGAGGTCGCCTGCCTGCGCAGCCCTTACGCTGTCGATTCCT
This sequence comes from bacterium, assembly GCA_025057335.1. Taxonomy (GTDB): domain Bacteria; phylum Armatimonadota; class HRBIN16; order HRBIN16; family HRBIN16; genus HRBIN16. Next base: position 11,727 of record JANWXG010000018.1, read on the forward strand.
TCCTGCGGGCATTGCTAGGACTATATCTGCCTCCACGCGGTGGGGTGTTGCTACACGCTTGCGGCGTCTGCCATGAGGGAATAGGCTACCTGTTCGCGGGGCGCTCCGGCGCGGGCAAGAGCACTGTTGCGCGTCTGCTCTCCTCTCAAGCTCAGGTGCTCAGCGACGAGCTGGTCGCTGTGCGACGCATTGCGGAGGGCTGGAGAGTGTTCAGCACGCCCTTCTGGGGAGAGTTTGTGCGCGCCAGTGTCAACCAGAGCGCTCCGTTGAAGGCGATATACGTGCTGCAGCAAGCTAGCCAACACCGTTTGGAGCTGCTTCCCCTGCGCCGTGCGCTGTCTGCCCTCCTGCAATGCAGCTTGCAGTTCGCCGAGGGGGCGGAGGTCGCTGAGTGGATGCTCCACACGGTGTCTGCGCTGGCGCGCGAGGTGCCCGCGTACCGTCTGCACTTCCTGCCCGACCTCGGCTTTTGGGACCTGGTCAGAGGGGAGACCGCGCCGACCGTAAAATAGCAGGCTGTGATAGAGGAAAGAACTGCTGGGCACGTTTCGTCATTCTGAGCGTCTCATGTTATTGTAGGTAGAGCGAAGAATCTCCGCGGGGCAGGCGGCGAGGCTTCGCCGAGGCTCAGCATCTGTAGGGAACAATCTCCGACGGCAGAAGCACCATCCTCTAGCCTCCTCTATCTCCCGAAGCCTCGAGGATCCAGCTACCCCTTACCGCGTTGCCAGCGGTCGTAGAACACCGCAACAATCACCATGGCGCCAATGAGCACCTGCTGCCACTCGACCTTGACGTTCAGCAGGTTGCAGCCGTTGCGAATGATTGCCATCAGGAACGCGCCCAGCAGGGTGCCCACGATGCTGCCCTGCCCACCCATCAGGCTGGTACCGCCGATGACCGCCGCGGCAATGGCGTCCAGTTCCCAACCCCTGCCCGCCGTCGGCTGCGCTACTGTCGCCCGGCTGGCTTGTAGCACGCCTGCCAACCCCGCGCACAAACCGCATAGCACGAAGTAGAGGCTCTGGTAGCGCACCAGCGACACCCCCGATAGACGCGCCGCCTCTGCGTTGCCGCCTATCGCGTAGCAATAGCGTCCTAAGCGCGTGTAGCTTAGCAGTAGGTGAAACCCCACTGCTACTCCCCCAAGCACCCACAACGCCCAGTCCTTGCCCAGCCGCTCGAAACCGGGCGCAATGCCCGTCAGCGACACACCTCCACTAATCAGTAGTGCTGCCCCACTCGCCATCCCTAGCATTCCCAGGGTGACCACGAAAGCGGGCATCCGCAGGCGCGTAGTGACCAAACCGTTGAACAGACCGCAGAGCGCACCCGTCGCCAGCCCCACCAACACACCTGCCCACGACGGGAAACCCCACTCCCGCATCACATACACCGACGTTACCCCGCTCAACGCCAGCACCGCACCTACTGACAGGTCAATCCCGCCAGAGATAATCACGAGCGTCTCGCCGATTGCCAGAACTGCTACCGCTACCGTCTGAACCGCTACCGTGCGCAGGTTCTCCCAAGTGAGGAAAGCAGGCGTCTGCGTGTGCAGGAACAGCCCCAGTAGCACCAAGAAAGAGAGCGGAGCCAGCACCTGACGATACGACGCGAACAGCTGACGCCACATGAACGAGGCACTCATGTCTAATCTAGGTAGTAGCGCACGTTGGTAATCACGACATCGCGAATATTGCTCAGAGCCAGCTTGATCAGGAACGCGGAGTTATTGTGCAGGGCGCGCTCCCACCATCGGGTGACCACAAACTCGGGCAGCACCACCGTAATCAGGTGGCGGGGATGGTCTTGGCGTACCTGCTTCACGTACTCCACCAGCGGACCGATCAATGAACGGTAGGGCGACTCGATAATCACCAGCGGCATGTCTCCACCCCACTGCTCCCACCGCTCTTTCAGGCGCTGGGTGTCAGCAGGATTAATCTCGATGTGTACCGCCCGGTAGTCTTTGGAGATTTCGCGTGCGTATTCTATTGCAGGCAACACGCCGCGATGTACATCGGGCACCAGCACCAGCACCGTATGGGGAGGCGGAGGCTGAGGTTCGTAGCCGATAAGCGTCAGCTGCGCGCGCACCTTCTGGTAGTGGCGATGAACCTGAGTAAATATCCATATCAGCACGGGGATGACCACGACGACCACCCAGGCGCCCTGCGGTCCCTTTTCCACAATAATCACGAGCAGCACGATGCCTGTGGACACCGCGCCAAAACCGTTGACCGTCGCCTTCCACTGCCAGCCTGCCTCCTTCCGTAGGAGCCAGTGACGCACCATACCCGCCTGCGAGAGCGTGAACGCCGTGAACACGCCCACCGCGTACAGCGGAATCAGGCGGTCTACGTTGCCCTTGAAGGCGACTACCAGGATAGAGACGAATACTGCGAGCAAGATGATGCCGTTGGAGAAGACGAGACGGTCGCCTAGGTTCGCCAGCTGGCGGGGCATGTAGCCGTGCCGCGCGAGGATGGAGCTGAGGCGAGGAAAATCCGCGTAGGCGGTGTTTGCCGCTAACACCAGAATAATCGCGGTAGCGAACAGGACGATCCCGCGCAGAATCGGGTCGTCGTGGTACACCACTCGCGCCACCATTGAGATGACCGATTCGGCGCTGGCGTCTTCGCCGTGCGCGCCGTGCCCGTAGTAGACGATGTGATACTTCTGCGCGATATACGAGATGCCCAGAAAGATGGTGCTTAGGATAGCGCCCATCACAACTAAGGTATGTGCTGCGTTCCTGCTTTCGGGAGGGCGGAACGCCTGCACTCCGTCCGCCACTGCCTCGATACCTGTCATCGCAGCACACCCCGAAGCGAACGCTCTCAAGATAATGCCGATAGAGAGCGCATGCATGGCGTGCTCTGCTGTCTGCTGAGGCGGTTGATAGGGGCGCGGATAGTAGCCGAACAGCGGACCGAGCACGCCTACAGCCACCGTGCACAGCATCGTCACGATGAAGAAGTAGGTCGGGACGGCGAACAGCATCCCGCTCTCCTTCGCGCCGCGCAAGTTCGCCAGCGTAAGGAGCCATATCGCCCCGAGCGCGATCTCCGTTTGGTAGGGTGCCAGCTGGGTGAAGAAAGAGGTAATCTGCTGCGCGCCTGCAGTGATGCTTACCGCTACTGTCAGCACGTAGTCGGTGAGAATGGCTCCCGCTGCCAGCAATCCCCAGCCAGTGCCCAGGTTCTCGCGCGAGACGATGTAGGTGCCCCCTCCCTGCGGGTAGGCGTGCACGGTTTGCGTATACGAAAAGACCACAATCCACAGTAGTACGACGATAGCCAGGGAAATGGGCACGGTCAGGTGTAACACATGCGGACCGGCGATGAGCAGATTGAGTAGGATTGCCTGGGTAGCATACGCGGTCGAGGACAGCGCGTCGGACGCGAAGATGGGCAGAGCCAGTATCTTGGGCAGGCGCTGATGAGCTATCTGCTCGGTGGAAAGCGGCGACCCAAAGATCAGACGCCTGACAAAAGACCAATCCAACCGGACCTGAGAGCCCTTCGCCATAGTGACCTCAACGAACCCGTTTCGCTATACCCATTTCACAACTCTTTCAGCAAACTCCTTCCTCGTACGGCTAGCGTCTGTTCGCTGCGCGCATCATCTGCACGACTTGCGGGGTGCGCTGGGGGTTCACATCGTACGGGTCGCCCGGGCTCATCCAGTTCCATACGAGGGTAAGCGGGATGCCCAGCCGCTTCGCTTGTTCCAGCACGTTCCGCAGGAAGGGAGCGTGTGGACGCTGCTCGTAGTCGTCTCCTGTCTCGCCAATGTAGAGCGGCTTGCCGATGCGCTGGGCAGCGCGCTGGAAGGCGGTCAGCGCCTGCGCCGAATCTTCATCCCTGTTGCCGAAGCGCAGGTTGTCATGTTTGCGGTAGAAGTGGATGCTCAGTAGGTCAATCGGGTCGGGATGCGTGTCGCGCAGGTAAACCAGCATTTCCGCTTCACTATCCTCTGTCCAGTCGCCTTTGCCCCGGGCAAGTCGGAGGTGCTGTGCGGCGGGGCGCGGCGCCGAGAAGCCAGAACCCACCAGGTGATGGGGGTCTAACTTCTTGACAAACTCCGCCCACTCCCTCAGGAAAGGCACCATCTGCTCGGTAGTGAAGTGGTCGCGGCGTAGGCGCATGTAGGCAGTGCCCTCATGCACGGGGTTCAGGTCGCTCCTGCCGTAGGGGTGCATGAACTCCAGGTCGGCGAGCAGGTTCATCTCGTTGGTCAGCTCCCAGAAAAGAACCGTTGGCTCCCCTCTGTAGCGCGAAACCAGTTGATAGGTGTATAGCCATAGGTACTGGCGTGAGCGCGAGTCGGGATTGGTCAGCATGTCCTGCACACACTCGTGTGCCATGTCGGGAAAGAGGTAGAGGTTCCAGTGGATAACGGGGATGAGGTACACGCCCTGTCTTTGAGCGGTTCGCACTAGTTCGTCAAACGCGCCCCAGTATACCTTCTCGTTCGACCAGTGGCGCATGTGCGAGGGATAGAAGCCCACTCCCGCGAAGCGGATGACGGTAAAACCGTGTTTCGCCGCCTCCTCGATGGCTTGTATTGCCTGCTGTCGCGCCTCGCCGCCCTCCAGAAAGCGTAGGAAAAGGTCGAACTTGTTTACCGACACCAGCTGCAACGGCTTGCCTTCGAGCAGCAGGCGCGCTCCCCGGCGTTGCAGGAATGCGTTGCGCTCCTGCGAAAACACTGTTGCGCTAGCAGCCAGCAGAGGGATGCTCATCGGCGCAAGGTTCTTCAGACTCGTCTACGCTCCGTTGCAAGAGTATACTTTCTTCCCGCGAGCGGAGGGATGTCTCAGCGAGAGCCTCTCCTGAAGTGGGAAGCACGAATGTGCTTCATTACAGAGCCCTCTTCACGACGACCATTCCCAAGGGGGCAATCTCCATCGTGAGATCCACGCCCTCTCATGCTCTATCCCCCTCTCTTGCTAGGAGAGGGGTTGAGGGTAAGGGTAAGGTGACAAATAGGCTCGGCAGGTTACACCGGATTACACATTCGGAAAGCGGGGCAGGGCACGGACGGCTTCACGGTGTGCAAGCGCAGGATTTCGACGTCTACATGCAACGCCTTTGCAACGTCGTAGATAGCTTGCGCGCAAAGACCGCCTAGCGTCGGCGGGTCGATGCCCAGGCGTGCATTCAGCACCAGCATCGCCTGCTGCACATCGCCTAGCTCCTCGCCGCCGAAGAGGGGTTCGCCATCAGCTCCTAGCAGATTCGCCCCCATCGCGCGCCCATGACAGTGGATTGCCAGTTTGATGTGCAACACCTCGCTTCCCCGTGCGACCGCTGCCTCGCGCAGCCGACGCAACAGCATGGCTGCATACTCGCGCGGGCTGAAGGACGGCTCACCCACCAGCTGCACCGAGGCGTTCAGCCAGCCCAACCTGACACCACCTATCTCGTACGCGCTGTAGTCCACCTTCTCCAGCACATGGGAGCCTGCGGGCGCATCCTGCATCACCAGGTTCATCCACTCCTCGATGCCGTCGCCGCGCTTCGCCGAGATGGCAAGCACCGTCTTGCCCGGATGATGCTGGCGCAAGGCGTCTAGCAGCCTCTGTGTCTCCTCAGTGGAAAGCGTGTCTATCTTGTTTAGCACCAGGATGTCCGCTTCCTTCAGCTGCTGGTGGAAGATGGGGGCGAAACTGCGCGCGAACTCGCTGGGGGTCTCCTCCAGCAGCATCTCATACAGGCGCATCGGGTCGATAAGCACCGAGAAGGGAGAGAAGCGGAACAGGTTCCCGTAGAACTGCCGGAGCGGATTAATGACCGTCGCCACCGTATCAGCGCAGCTGGCAACGGGCTCGGCAATCAGCACGTCGGGCTCCTGCATTAACACGCGCTCGGTGGCGTCCAACAGGTCGTGAAATTCGCAGCCGAAGCAGCCCCCTGCGACCTCCGCGACGGGCAAGCCGAACTGTCGTACCAGTGCAGCATCTACCATCTCTTCCGCGTGGTCATTGGTCACCAAGCCGACGTTCAAACCGTCCTGCAGCAGACGGCGCGCCAACGCCCCCATCGCAGTGGTCTTGCCCGCGCCGAGGAAACCGCCCACAAAAATCAGCCTCACTGGCTTGGCAGCAGTCAATGGCTTGACGGGATATGCTTGCTCGAACATGATGTTAGCCCCCTTTCCGTCCATACTTTCGCCTTGCGGGGACGCTACTCCTGCCCTGCCGACGGGCGGGATTTCGCCCTGGCACGTTAGTCCAGCAGCTCGTAGCGGGTATTGCGCCGTCGAGGTTCGTAGCCAGCGTCGCGAATCAGCCGCTCCATCTCGGCGGCGGTTGGGATAAACTTGCTGCCTGCAGCGGAGACCACGTTCTCCTCGATCATCGTGGAACCCAGGTCGTTGATTCCGTATCCCAACGCAATCTGCGTAATCTTGGGTCCCTGCGTGAGGATGGACGCCTGCAGGTTGGGCACGTTGTGCAGCATCAGGCGCGCCACCGCGACGGTGCGCAAGTAGTCGTAGCCCGACGCCTTCGGGATGTGGGGCATCTCCGTCTCCTCGGGCTGGAAGTTCCACGCGATGAAGGCGCGAAAACCTCCCGTCTCCGCCTGCAGCTCCCGTATGCGTAGCAGATGCTCCACGCGGTCCTCAATTGTCTCCACATGTCCGAACATCATCGTGGCGGTGCTGTAGATGCCCAGCCCATGCGCCACGCGCATACACTCCAGCCACTCGTCCACCGTGTGCTTGTAAGGGGCGATTTCGCGGCGCACACGGTCTACCAGAATCTCGCCACCGCCCCCAGGGATAGACTGTAAGCCCGCCTGCTGCAGTCGACGCAACGTCTGCTCGAGGCTCAGGCGGGAGATGTGGGCAATGTAGATAATCTCCGTCGGCGACAGCCCGTGAATGATGACCTGCGGAAACCGCTCGCGGATGGCGGAGAAGAGGTTCTCGTAGTAGTCGATCTTCAAACGCGGGTTCAGCCCGCCCTGAATCAGCACCTCCACCCCACCTTTGTCCACCAGCTCTTGAATCTTGGAGAAAATCTCTCCCATGGAGAGTGTGTAGCCCTCCTCATGACCGGGCACGCGGTAGAAGGCGCAGAACTTGCATCGCACCCAACAGACGTTCGTGTAGTTGATGATTCGCCCGACGACGTAGGTGACGATGCGGTTGGGGTGGATGCGCTGTCGCACGAAGTTCGCCAGCGCCGCCAGCTCGGGCAGGCGCGGGTGCTGGAATAGCCAAACCCCTTCCTCAAAGGTGAGGGGTTCTCCCTCGTATACCTTGTCGGCGATGCGGTCTATCGTGATGGTTTCGCGATCGATCAAGAGTCGGCTCATCAGTGTCTCCTGCTAACTGGATGGTGATAGCAGCCCGGGCGGAGCTTCTGCGCGTTCCCCTGAAGGGGATTCGCTACCGCTCCGCAAGGCAGTGGGCGCACTTGGTGTGCCACCCCTGTGAATGACGCCTTTGCCCCATTATACCCGATACGGTCACCGCGCCGTGTCGCGTCGTGATGTTCCTACTGAGCAAGGCGTCATATTGTCGCGCTCCCCAGCTGCTCTGAACGCAGCGAAAGGGCTGGGATGCTTCGCCCTCGGCTTAGCATGACAAGGGGCACGGCTCGGCGGGAGCCTCGCCCTCCAGACTGGTTGTCATTCTGAGCGTAGCGAAGAGGCTTCGGGAGACCACCCCCGTTCAACATGATAAGCGTGGAAGGCTTCGCATAGAGCTCGGTGTGACGGGAGCAGTTTGTAGTGGCGCACGGCAGTGCGCCTGCGTTAGTAGAGGGAAGCACTGACGTGCTTCACTACCAACCTTTGCGGGCTTGTAGTGTGCACTTCAGTGCGCTTTTGTCGCCTGTCGCAAGGCTTAGCAGGCGCCTCGCCCTCCGATTGTCATTCTGAGCGGAGCGAAGAATCTCTGTTTGCCCCGTCCAGAGATGCTTCGCTGACGCTCAGCAGGACAGGCGAGCAACGCAGCGGAAGCCCTGCCCTCCAGGTGGTTTTCCTATGGGGGGAGCCTTCAGTGAGCCGATGAGAAACCGCTAGGTGGAGTACGGCTCAATCATCGTGGCGAGCATCCATACCACAAAATCCGCCCGCGCGGTGGAAAAGCCTGCACAGGCAGGTTGCTCCCATGCATAACCCACTATTTCCACACTAGCTTATCAGAGAAGCCATCGCGAATTCGTCGCAGGCGCTCACCCTGAAGGCACGCGCTCTGTCGCATGCACACACCGATTGCCCTTGGAGGGACGCGCTCCGTCGCGTCCATCAGGGTCACGACGGAGCGTGACCCTCCAGAGGGTTCACAGCTGGCAAAGCGTTGGTTCTTTGTCACGTAGCAATTTTGGGATAGCGCAATCCCTTCCCCCCGACTGAAGTCGGGG
>JANWXG010000190.1 GCA_025057335.1 bacterium
TATGTGAGCATCGACGATTGCGATTGCACGGGACCCGTCGGTAACGGTGCTTGCGTGCTCTGGTGTTCACACGAGGTAGCCTGACCAATCTACAGGGAGGCGCGCGCGGTAAGAGCAATGGACAATCTCACCCAGCACATCACCTACCTGCAGCAAACCGCCCGCCAGCTGCTGCAGGGCTGTCAGGTCAAGGCGGCGGACGGTACAACACTGTACACGCCCGACGGACGGGGCAACTACGCCGCCCTGTGGACACGCGACTTCGCTTACATGGTGGAATACACTGCCGACCTGATGCCACCGGAGCACATCGAGGCATGCATTCGCTACCTGATGCGAGGACAGCGCGAGGACGGCACCGTGCCCGACCGCGTGCGTCCTGACGGCGTGCCCGTGTATGTCGCTGGACCAGAGAACGCTCCAGTCGGCGAGCCCAACCTGGATAACCCCATGTTCCTCGTTATCGCCTGCGATGCCTATCTGAAGCGCGTCGCCCCCCACAGGCGGAAGGCTCTTTTCGCTGAGTGGTCGCCCGCATTGGACAAGGGTTTGGGATGGGTTCCCCGCAGCCCGCGGGGGCTGGTCTACAACCCGCCGGAGAAGCCGCACTCCCCGTACGGCTTCACCGATACCGTCGGCAAGACGGGCGAGCTGCTGATGGAATCGCTGCTCTACTGGCGAGCCTGCCGACGAATGGCGAACCTGCACCAGCACAACGGCGACCAGCGCCGCGCACAGGAGTATCTCGCCCGCGCCCAGCACGTAGAGCAGGGTCTACCTACGTTGTGGGACGAGAAGGCGGGCGCCTTCCTCGCCGCCAGTGTGGACTGCCGACAGGTAGACATCTGGGGCAATGCCTACGCTCTCGCCATCGGTTTTCCGCTGGGCAAGCGCCGGAGTGCGGTGCAACAGACGCTGGTTCGCCGCTACGAAGACTACATGTGGAAGGGACAGGTTCGCCATCTATTCCGGGGCGAATACTGGCAGCGCCTGCTCACGCCTGTGCCGCGCGACCGCTACCAGAACGGCGCATACTGGGCAACCGCATCAGGTTGGGTGATGCAGGCGATATACCCTGTCAACCCGTCGCTGGCTGAGCGCACCTTCGAGGAGCTGATTGCCGACTTCCAGCAGAACGGCGTCTACGAGTGCGTGCACCCTGAGTACCGCCAGCTGGAGACCTACGTGGTGAGCGCGTGCAACCCGCTGGGCGCGGCGCGGGCGCTATGGGGGCGACGCGCGGGCAGATAGATGGCAAAGCTGATATACTATTACCGCAAGCACGGATACTCCAGAGAACAGGGTGAAAGCATATGCTGGACATCCGCCTCATTCGGGAGCAGCCCGATTTCGTCAAGGACGGTCTGCGTAAGGTGGGGGCAGACCCCGCCCTCATCGACGAGATACTGCAGCTGGACGCACGGCGTCGGGAAGTGTTGACGCAGGTGGAGGCGTTACGGGCGGAGCGCAACGCCGTCTCGAAAGAGATACCGAAAATCCAGAACCCCGACGAGCGCAACGCGCGCATCGCGCACATGCGACAGGTAGGCGACCAGATTGCCCAGCTGGAAAAGGAGCTGGAGGAGGTCGAGCAGACCTTCCACCAGCGGATGCTGGAGGTGCCGAACCTACCTCATCCAGACGTGCCCGTCGGCAAGGACGAGAGCGAGAACGTCGTTGTGCACATGGAGGGCGAGCTGCCGCGCTTCAATTTCCCACCCAAGCCACACTGGGAGCTGGGCGAACAGCTGGGCATTCTGGACTTCGAGCGGGGCATCAAGATTAGCGGCTCGCGCTTTTACATCCTGCAACGGGCGGGCGCGGCGTTACAGCGTGCGCTTATTACGTGGATGCTCGACCTGCACACGCGCCAGCACGGCTATACCGAAGTGTATCCGCCCTACCTGGTCAAGTCGGAGTGTTTGTATGGCACGGGCAACCTGCCCAAGTTCGGCGATAACCTGTACCATGATGCGGAGGAGGACTTCTGGCTCATCCCGACGGCGGAGGTACCCGTGACCAACCTGCACCGCGAAGAGATACTGGAGAAGGAGCAGCTGCCCATTTACTACGTGGCATATACCGCCTGCTTCCGCCGTGAGAAGATGTCTGCTGGGCGCGACGTGCGCGGCATCAAGCGCGGTCACCAGTTCGACAAGGTAGAGCTGGTCAAATTCGTGGAGCCCCACACCTCCGACGAGGAGCTGAGGAAACTGATTGAGGACGCCTCGGATGTGTGTCGGCATCTGGGACTGCCCTTCCGCTGGGTGCAGATGTGCACGGGCGACCTGAGCTTCGTCGCGGCGATGAAGTACGATATCGAAGTATGGGCGGCAGGTTGTCAGGAATGGCTCGAGGTCAGCTCCTGCTCGAATTTCCGCGATTTTCAGGCGCGCCGGGCAAACATCCGCTACCGCCCTGCGCCCGGAGCCAAGCCGGAGTATGTGCATACGCTCAACGGCTCTGGGCTGGCGTTGCCGCGCCTGATGATTGCCGTGCTGGAGAACTACCAGCAGCCCGACGGCACGGTGCGCATCCCGGACGTGTTGCGCCCGTACCTGCACGGCGCGGAGCGCATCGGCGTGGATGGGAACCTAGAGTAACGTGAGGGCAGGCTTTGTCCGTCTCATGTCCTTCTGAGCGGAGCGAAGAATCTCCCAGATGCTTCGCTGTCGCTCAGCATGACAGGGAAGGGGTATTGGAGGGGCGTGCTCCGTCGCGACCACGCAAACCCATCGACTCGGCGGGAGGTTCGCCCTCCAGCCTCCTCGCCATTCCGAGCGCTATTGTCATTCTGAGCGAAGCGAAGAATCTCAACGCCTGCCCAACGGAGATGCTTCGCCTTCGGCTCAGCATGACAGGGGAGTCGCATTAGAGGGCCGCGCTCCGTCGCGACCGCTCAAATCGGTTCAGGGGAAGCACTCACGTGCTTCACTACGAGCTGAAGAGGTCGTTGTGCGCACTTTCGGGCTATTAGTAGCGCACGTCAGTGCGCCTTTGTCATTCTGAAGCGAAGCGAAGAATCTCGTCTCGCTGGCTGCTGGAGATGCTTCGCTGACGCTCAGCATGACAGAGGAGGGGTATTGGAGGGTCGCGCTCCGTCGCGACCACGCAAACCCAACGGCTCGGCGGGAGCCTCGTCCTCTGTATGCAGGTTGGAGGGCGAACCTCCTGGTGCGCCGAAGAGAGGCAACCGTCACCGAGGACAGGACTCCGCCTGTGCGTCAAGCACTACGCCACACGCCTGAATGCGGTAGCCGAGCAGGGCAATCAGGCTGATGGTGTGTATGGTATCATAGGGGTTAGAAGGACCCTCGCCCAGCGAAAGGGTTGCCCGCTGATGACAAAGCATCTTGTCCACAGTGCCCCGCTACCGCCCGAGTTCTACCTCCAGCCGACGCTGGAGGTCGCCCGCGCCTTGCTGGGGCAGATTCTGGTTCACGAAACGGATGAGGGCGTCACTGCCGGTGTCATCGTGGAGACGGAGGCGTATCTCACAGGGGACCCCGCTAACCACGCCTCGCGCGGCAAGACCGCCCGCAACGCCGCCATGTTCGGGCCGCCTGGCATCGCCTACGTGTATCAGGTGCATACTCACTATTGCCTCAACGCCGTTACCGCGCCAGAGGGCGTGGGCGAGGCGGTGCTCCTGCGCGCAGTGGAGCCGATAGAGGGCGTTGCGCTCATGCAACAGCGACGGGGCGTGGTAGACATCCGTCTGTTGACCTCTGGACCAGGCAGGTTGACGCAGGCGATGGGCATCACGCTGGCGCAGAACCGCTGTCCGCTCTATGAAGGGAGGCTGCGCATCCTGTGCGGCGAGGCGGTTCCGCCCGAACAGGTCACTCAGGCTACCCGCATCGGCATCCGCCTGTGGGCGGATAAGCCCTGGCGCTTCTACGTGAAGGGCAACCCCTTCGTGTCCAGGAGGTAGCGAACTGATGGGCGCACCGTGTTGGTAGTGGCGCACGTCAGTGCGCCTCCTGTCCTTCTGAGCGAAGCGAAGAATCTCCCAGATGCTTCGCTGACGCTCAGCATAACAAGGAAGAGATGCTTCGCCTGCGGCTCAGCATGACAAGGAAGGCGGTTCGGCAGGAGCCTCGCCCGCCAGAGCGAGCGGCAGGTCGCATGTCGTCATATGCTTTCGGATGCCACAGAGCGCATCCACCGAAACCATTTCTGGAGGGTCACGCTTCGTCGTGACCATTCAAACCCGACAGCTTGGCAGGAGCCTTGCCCTCCTATCTGCTTGCCGTTCCGATTGCTCGGCGTTTTTCTGGAAAGAAAATCTGCCCCCTCGCGTTCCTGGCTGCAGGAATCCGCCCCATCTCCTGCGAATGAGGTTTCGTAACACGCACAGACGATACTATCCCCCAGCGCATCTTTTGCCTCCTTCCCGAAGGATGCGACGGATGCCCGGCGGGCGAAAGGAGCCTGATAAATCATGATTACCCACGCACGTTGCCTCGGCTACGACGAGGCACAATCCCTGGTGAACGCCCTCCACACCATCCTCACGGAGAGCGAAGGCTACGAGGTGGAGAACGGCGCGTACTTCGTGTGGCAGGCGCCCAACGGCGCGCAAATCTGGCTGGCGATGCGCAGCAGGCGCGGAGGCGACGCCTCTGGGGAGCCGAATATGGAAGTAGTAGACCTCGAGCCCCACTACAACGGTTCGGGACGGATGCGAACCGCCATCGTGGAGATGGTGCCCTACGATGAGGAGCAGCTGACGGGCGCACTCTACGCCTGGAGCAGCCCTGTCAGCGTGGAGGAGCCCGAGTCGGGCTACTACCCCTTCAGCGCCGACCTGCGCGACTTCTCCACCCATCTGCACGCCTGGCGAGTACTTCCACGTCTGGTCACTCTGCAGATTGCCGCTTTCGCCCAAGAAGCCTGGTGCTTCGACGACGAGCAGAGCTACCTGCATTCTGACCACAGTGTCCTCACGGAGACGGAAGACGAGGAGACGGGCGAGCTGGTCACCCTGCGCCTAGCGCCGCAGGCGAT
>JANWXG010000191.1:0-382 GCA_025057335.1 bacterium
GCTCAAAACCGACGGCTTGGCGAGAGCCTCGCCCTCCCCAAGAAGCACTGGCGTGCTTCACTACAAACGCCTCACACTTCAGTGCGTTTTCTCACCTGCCAAAACAGCTGGAGGGCGAACCTCCGGGTGAGCCGAAAAAGCCTCCCACTTGTCTTCCTGCACCGACTCAGGCGTAATGGTCATAGCTGGCAATCAGGTTGTCCAAGGGGGACGCGTTCAGGGTGACCCTGCCTCTCAGCAAGTCATCCACCATGTGAAGGAAGCAACGAACTATCCCCATAACCTTTCTGTTCCTCGAACAGCACCATCTGCTTCTCTCTGCCCCACGCGAGCGTGTTCTCCGCCGGCCAAATCTCCTCCAGATTCGGCGTGAAGCGGTAGT
>JANWXG010000191.1:392-5003 GCA_025057335.1 bacterium
AGCGTATCATCGCGGCGTAGCGTGGAGCGTTCTCTATAGCATGCAGAAGTAGTCAGGGGTTCACTTGCGAACATCGTTCCAGCAATCATCCCCTACGCCCCCTCCATGTAGAGCAGTCGCTGGCAGTTCTCGCACTGCACCACTTGTCCGCTCTTGATGGCGCGTAGAGCGCTGGCGCTCAGGCGGGTATGGCAGACGACACAGGAGTCGCCTTCCACTCGCGAGATGCCGATGCCCCCGTGTCGCTGGCGAATCGCCTCATAGCGCTGTAGCAGCGACGGGTCACACTGCGATGCCAGCTTTTGCCGTTCCCCCTTGAGCCGAACGCCCTCCGCCTCCAGCTTGCGCTTCTCCGCCTGATACGCCTCCACGTGCTTGTGGTAGGTCTGTTCCGTCTCCTCTTTCTGCTGCCGCGCCTGCTCCAGCGCCTTCTGGGAGGCTTCCACGGCATCCATCAGCTGCAACACGCGCTCGTCCAGACGGGAGCGCTGTCGTTTGAGCGCGTGGACCTCCTTTTCGAGGTTCTCCAGCTCCTTGGGATTGCGTACAGTGCCGCTCCACAGCTTCTGCTCGTAGCTTTTCAGTTTCTCCTCCACCGAACGCAGCTCCAGCTCGGCGTCGTGCAAGTCGGCGGTCAGGCGTTTGTGTTCGGCAGCTGTCTTCTCGTACTGCAGGGAAGCCGCTTCGGCAGCTTGCTTCAGCGCCTCCCCGCTATCGAGCTTTCGCAGGCGCGAGACCACCTGCGCCAGCAAGATGTCCATCTTTTGCAGTTCATAAATCTGCTTCAACCCGCTATTCATGCCCCCGCAGCCTCCCTGTCGTGCTGGTCGTGCGGTCGCCCTTGGGGAAGGTCACCTGCGCGCAAGTACCCTCCTCGCAGTTGGAGAGGTCAAACGTGCCCTGCAGTCCACTGCGCGCTAGGTCGTCCACAATACGCAGCCCCAGCGACTTGGTTTTGTGGGGGTCAAAGCTGTCAGGCAGAGGGGTGCCGTTGTTGACGACCTTCAAATGGTAGCAATCAGGCTCTTCCCGGATAGTCACGAGGATGTGCCCGCGTTCTAGCACACGAAAGCCGTGTTCCACTGCGTTTTGCACCAGCTCGTTGAGTATCAACGCGAAGGAGGTGGCTTGCTGCAGTGGAAGCAGAAAGTTGTCACCTTCCACGCGCGTCTCAATCTGCTTGTGGGGCGGGATTAAGCCCTGCTGGATGTGGAACAAGATGGTCTCTGCTAGGCGCTTGACGGGCACCATGTCCAAGTCTTGACGCGAAAGCAGGTCATGCACAGTGGCTATTGCAAGGATGCGGCTAAGGCTCTCTTGCAACACCTCTTGCGCACTAGCGCCCTCCGCGTAGTACATCTGCAGGCGCAGCAGACTAGCTATCTGCTGCAGGTTGTTTTTCACGCGGTGGTGCATCTCCTGCAGGATGGTAGAGCGCAGGCTCAGCTTGGCATGCTCTACTGCGACTGCTGCTTGGTTCGCCAGCGCCATCAGTAGGTTGAGCTCCTCCTCGGTGAACTGATGTGGGCGCTCGGTGTAGCAGTTGAGCACTCCCAGCGTTTTACCTTTCGTGCGTAGAGGAATGCATGCCAGAGAACACAGGTTCTCCTTCGCGGCGACCTCTGGATACCAGTATTGGGGATGTTGCTTGACGTCTGGTACGGTGATGATGCGTCCCTGCTGCACGGCGCGCCCTGCGATGCTTTCTCCCAGCGGGACGTTCGGCTTGGAAACGTACTCCTGGCTCTTGCTAGAGGTGGCTTTGAGCACCAGCTCCTGACGCTCTTCGTCTAACAACATCACCGTGCACACCCGGTATCCCATCGCCTGCGCGGTCATGTTCACTAGGAACTGCAGTATCTCTTCCAGATACAGGTTGCTGGCTATCTGGCGAGTGATTTCGGTGAGAGTGGAAACCTGTTCGGCACGGCGTTCTAGCTGCTGCAGGCGGCGCGAGCGCTCGATTACTCCAGCCACCTGCGCAGCGATGTTAGAGAGGATGCGCACCTGGTTGCGGGTGTACTCATGCGGGCGGTGGGTGCGTACGTTAATCACGCCGATGACCTCGTTTTGATGTACTAGGGGTACCGCCAGCATCGATTCGTACTCACGCTCGCGCATCTCCGGAAAGAACTTGAAGCGGTGGTCTTTGTATGCCTCTCGCGGCACTGCGACGTGACGCTTTTCTCGCGCCACCCAGCCAGTGATGCCCTCGCCCACTTTCAGCCGTATCTTGCCCACCATCGGACGGGCTTCCTCGTCGGCGGCGCGCAGCACCAGCTCAGAACGGTCCTCGCTGAGCAAGAAGATGTGGCAGGACTCGGTTCCTGTCAGGCGCAGGGCGACTTCCACTAGCGCGTTCAGCGTCTCTTCCACTTCGAACGCAGAACCGACCGCTGCGCCGATGCGCCGCAGTGCATCCACCTCCGCCGCCTGTTCGTCCAGCTGCTCTTGCAGTTGCTGGATGACATGTTGCGCCTCCAGCAGCTGACGCTCCTTCACCTGCAGCTCCTCCAGGAGCACCTCCACGTCCTCTGCTGGGTCGCCGCGCGGTTTGCGGCGGAACAGGCGCATTGCTTTGCGCAGTCGTAGGTCAGGGCGGAAGCGCATGGGTGCCTCTATACGCTGTGCGCAATGATGATGGCTTCAGCGATTTCCTTCATCGACTTGCGCGTGTTCATGCTCTGTACTTGAATGCGCCGAAACGCCTCCTGCTCCTTCAGACCGTAGCGGTCCATCAGGATGCCCTTGGCGCGCTCGATGAGCTTGCGAGTCTCCAGCTTGTCTTCCAGCTCGCTTACCTCTTCCTCCAGCGCGAGGAACTCCTTGTAGCGCGAGATGGCAATCTCGATAGCTGGGCGCAGGTCGCTTTCACGGAACGGCTTCACCAGATAGGCGAACACCCCCGCCTCTTTCGCCCGGTGAATCAAGTCCATATCGCTGAAGGCGGTCAGCAACACGACGGGCGCTATCTTCTCGCTGTGAAGGATGTTGGCGACGTCGATGCCGTCCATGCCGGGCATCTTGATGTCCAGAATCGCCACGTCCGGCTTCAGCGTACGCGCCGCCTCCACCGCCGACACGCCGTCGCCTGCCTCTGCAACCACCTCATAGCCCAGCGATTCCAGCATGTTCTTCAGGTCCAGTCGGATAATCGGTTCATCATCGGCAATCAGGATGCGCAATGTGCCGTTGGCCATCCCTATGTTCCCCCTCTGCTTCATGACGAACTTCGCTTACCATTAATTATATGCTGTGCTGAAGGGTAGATGCAACCGTATGGTCCAGGTGTGCCGTATGACAGCAGGCGCGCTACAAGATGCACGATGAAAACGTTCCACTGTGCTTCAGGGGGAAGGGAAAAGTACACACTAGCTCACGCCATGCGAGGGAAGAGACCTGCTGTGATATACTAAAGTGGCTGGTGGTGACAACTTCTTTCAGACGGGAAGGGGAACAAGGTGGCGACGCGGCAGTCAGGATGGCTATTTCTAACCCTGCGGGGGATAGTACTGCTGATGTTAGGCTGGGTGTTCGGCGCCCTGTATGGTTTCACCAGTCTCGGGCTGATGGCTGTGTTCCTACCCGTGTGTACGGCTTTGTTAGGCTTTTCGGTGGAGCGGGCGACGACGTCGGGCTGGTTGGTGACGGTGAGCGCGTGTGCTAGCGCGCTGATAGTATGGTCGCAGCAGTTTCCCCCGCAGACGTTGCTGCTTCCCCTGTGGGGGGCGTATCTGCTGACGGGGTTGGTGGTGCAGGCGTTGTCTCTACGCCGCTGGCGGAGGAGCCTGCAGGTGTACCTGCTATTGCTGCTAGCGGCGGTAGGGCTGGGCATGGCGTGGCAAGCGTACCCCACGTTGTCAGAGGGGGTGTTCCGTTCGGGGGAAGCGCGCCTGGTACCGCCTGCCTCGGGGGAGTGGAGGCGAGTGGTTCTGGGCGGCGCGCTCGCGGGAGCATTGGGAGGCTTGACGGGATTGGGCGGCGGATACGTGCTTGTGCCAACGCTGGTGTTTGCGGGGATGGCGCCGCATGGGGCGTTGTGGCTATCGCTGTGGTTGATGCTGCCGATGGCGCTGCTAAGCCTATGGGCAAGCACGAGGCAGAGCAAGCCTTCCTGGTCGCAAGAGGGATGGCTATCGGCAGGCGCGTTTTTAGGGGGAAGCGCAGGAGCCACTTGGGCGGTGGGTTTGAGCGCGGGCATGCTGGTGTTGTGCTTCGGCGTGGTGATGGCAGTGCTTGCCCTGATTACATGGCGGAGTTTAGCCGTGCTTGGGAAAGCCACTTCGCTAAAGGACGGTTGAGCGCGTGTAGCAAGGCGTTGACCGCTGCGCGATACACGTTCTCACGCACTACGGCAGAACCGGAGAGGAGCAAGCTACTGGAGTTGGTCTGCAGCTCTACCAGCACCTGAATGGTCTCCACCCTCTCCTCTTTTTCCTGTAACTCCATCGGCTGCCTGGACACCTGATGTATCTGGATGGCGCCGAAGCCAGGCAGTAGCGCGACGAGGGCATCGCGCGCCGCCTGTATCAGCAACGCTTCTGGAGGTTGTTTTGCCTCTCCACTGACCTGACGCAGCACCTGTCGATCGCCTACCCGCAGCTCCACGCT
>JANWXG010000192.1 GCA_025057335.1 bacterium
CTAGCTCGGAAACGATGGAGCGCAGGTAGGAGGGTGAAGCGTGCTTCACCACGTACGTGTCCACTACGAGGTCCTGCTGGGACTGGCTCAGGGTGGCGTCCACTGTCTCGATGAGCTCGGCAGTGGCGCGTACCTCTGCCTCCGTGCCCGAAATCAGTGCTACCCTGGTGCCGGTTCCCCTGCCAGGCTGCGCGCTGGTGAGGTTCCAGGAGACCTGCACCCCAGGCGCACGCTCCTGGAGAACCTTGCTCAGGCTCTCCGGATTGACATGGCGGTAGGCGACTACCTGAGTGACGCGCGGCTGAGACGTCGTCGCCTGCGTGCCGTCGAGCAGGCTCTGCAGTCCCTGTGGGGTCGCCACCACGTAGGTGTTGCCCACCTTCGCGTAGCGGTAGCCGCTCAGCCGAGTGACCAGGTCTAGCGCCTCCTCTACGGTCACTCCAGCGAGGCTGACCGTGACAGTCCCCTTTACCTCTGGGCTGGTCACGATATTGGTCTGGGTCTGCAGCGAGAGCGCCTTTAGCACGTCAGCAATCTCTGCTCCCACGAAGTCCACTGTCACGCGCGGAGCGGGACGAGGTGGGTCGGCAGTTGGACGAGTTCTGCCAGTCGGTCTTTGCGGCAGCGTGGGTGCAGCTTCAGGCAGTTGCGCCACCTGCGCGACCTCCGAAGCAGGGGATGGCGCTCTCTGCTGCTGCACCTGTGGCGATTCAGATGGCGTCGCAGGTTCCGCTGCAGGAGCAGGCTCTCCCGGCTGCTGCATCTGTGGCGGTTCAGGCGACGTCGCGGGTTCTGCTCGCTCGGCGTCAGGCGCTTGTGCCTGGTCGGAGGGAGCAGCGCTATCGGTAGGCAGCATTCGCGCCCACAGGGGTTTCCGTGCGGGGCGCTCCTGTTGTACTACGGGCTGCGGAGCGCTTTGCGGAGTCGTAGTAGGTGCGGCTTCCTGCCTCGTTGCGTTCTCTGGCGAGTGTCCTAGCTTCCACACGCTCAACACCAGCGTGCGCCCGTCATCCTGCTGGCTGAGCTGCACTGGGCGCTTTTCGCTGGTTGCCACCCAGATTCGAGTGATGGGCGGTCGTGCCTTGTACCAACCGTAGCGTGCCCAGAGGATGCCGCCCTGTCGGACGCGCTGCACCTTTGCTTTGCCTACCAGCCCTGCTGGCACGTCCACATACACCCAGCCCTGCTTGCCGTAGAAGCGCACAGGGGGCGGGGTGATGGGAGCGTTGAACCGCATGATGACCTGGAAGCTGGTATCGTCCTGCTGGAACTGCACCTGCACGCTTTTACTGCTAGGTGCGCTCCATACAGAGGCAGAGACCCCTAGCACCAGCAGCCAGGCGAAGAAGGGAAGGGAATATCTACTTCGCATTCGGATTACCTCCCGGGCGCAGGATTACAGTCTTACCGTCTTTTTCCAGAACAACGCCCTCGCGCGAGACCGTGCGCAGGATGTAGCCGCCCTCCAACTGGTTGCCCGGCTGGACGATGCGCTGGTTCCCCTCCCCCGCGCGCAGTATCGCCACAGGGTAGTCGCCAACCACGATGCCAGTCACCGTCACGCTCAGCTCTGGCTCAGAAGACGGGGCGGCGAGGGGCGCCCCTCCTGCTAGTGGGGGCGATGTTCCTGCCGTACTAGTGGAGGGCGGGGCAACAGGCATCGGCGGGAGTGCGCTTATCGCCGGTGCTGACGCTATCCGCGACGGCGAGGGGGAGGCGCTCTGCCGTTGTGACTGCCTCAGGTTGTCGAACTGTGGAGGTATCACGAACGGGTCTCGCGCCGGTGTGGACGTGCTGAGCCAAGGTGGCGTCGTGGTCTGCGGCGACGAGGCGTCCGCCTCGGCGTTCTCTGAAGAGGCAGTGGTTGTTGCACTACCCTTCGTGCTGGCGCCGGTCGGCGCAGCAAAGAAGAGCTGGTAGACGGCGTAGCCTACCGCCGCTAGAAACAGCACGCCCAGCACGACCACCTGTTGCAGCTGCTTGCGGTTGAGGTTTCTCATGATGGCGCACCTCCTTGCGCGTTGCGGAAGATGAAGGCAGTGAGGGTAAACTGTGCCTCCACCTCGAAGGGGTCGTCGGGCTCTTTGCGCTGACTGGGGCGAAGCTGTACTCGCTCCACTGCCAGGATTTTGGGAAATCGAGTCAGTCCTTCCGTAAAGCGCATGACGTTCCAGAACTGCCCGCGCACAGAGACGTCGATTACCTGTTTCTCGTAAGGCTCAGCAGGCTTCTTGTTCTCCGCTTGCTTCTGCTCCTCGCCCTCTTGCTGTGCTTTCTGAGGGGTCTGTGCTGGCGCAGGGCGTACCGAGAGCACGCGCAGTTGACAGGCTCTGGCGCTAGACTCCAGCTGCTGGAGCAGGGTAGGGATATACGCCCGCTCGCTCACCGACTGTTCGAGATGTTGCAGCTGCTGCGCCGCCTGCTGATACTGCTGTTGCGTTCGTTCGAGCCGGCGCGCAATCGTTCGGCCTTCCTCGACCTGTTGCTCTGCTGCCTGCACCTGGCTTTGCAGCTGCGCGTAACCTGTGTACTGCCAGTATGCGCCCCCCGCCCCCAGCAACAACACCACTGCGCAGATCGTGATAAGACCTCGCAGCGCGCTGATGCCTTCCACGTTACGAACGATTCGTTTCATTCTCGCCCTCCTCGGTTTCTGGCGCCTGTATCCGGGCTGCCACCTCGAAGTCCACTGCATCGAGGTTGTTGTAGGTGCGCTGTTGCGTATAGCGCAACTCCACCTTCTCGAAGGTGGGAATTGTGTTCAGACGCAACATCATCTCGCCGACGTGCTGCTGGGTGAGGGTGGAGCCGGTCAGGGTAATCTGGGTGACCTGACGTTGCTTCTCGCCTTCCTGCGTCTGCGTGCTAGAGATGCCCGTCAGCCACACCTCCGCTGGTAGGCTGCGGGCGATGCCCTCGATGGTCGTATACCAGTATCGGGTCTGCTGTTGGGCTTCGGTCAGGGTGCGCAGCTTAGGCAGGAGCGCCTGCGTGTCGCGCTCGATCTGGTCGATTTGGTTCAGGATGGGCTGCAGCCGTTCAATCTCCTGCTGTGCCCGTTGCAGGCGTGCCTGTAGGGAAAGCTGCCCGACCACCAGAAACGAGAAGGCGCCTGCCAGCACCGCGATTTCCGCTAGCAGTGCAACGAACAACCGTCTGCGGTAGCGCACCAGCCGCGCCTGTTGTTCCCTGCGCTCCGCTATCATGTTAATCAATGGCATAGTTCGGTACCTCCTCTCTTGGTGATACCCCTCAAGCAGCGCGGCGCTGCGCCTCCACAAACGCTTCTCGCACCGCGAGCCCAACGGCGATGCCCAGCACGGGCGCAAACATCTGCAGCGCCTCCGCAGAGATGTGCGCGGTGTCGAAGTCGGGGTTGTTGAATGGGTCTCCCAACTCCACCTCCAGCCCCAGTCTGGCAGCAGCATACTCTGCCAGCCCGCTGATTTGCGAGCTGCCGCCGGTGAGGACTAGCCTGCTCACTTGCCCATGCGGGCTGCCCTCGGGGAACTGCGACTGGTAGTAGTGGAGCGAACGGCGCACTTCGCGCAACAGCTCGTCTACTTGCCCCTGCAGCGCCTTCAGCACTGCTTCCTCCTGTGCACTACCGGCGCTCTCTGTCGGCACCGCCTCGTCGTCTGCAGTGGAGGCGCGCGAGCGAGTATTGCGCCGTTTGAGCAGCTGGCGAAAGTCCACTGTGCGCTTAAACCGTTCTGCTTCTGACCAGCTGCACTGTAGTACGCTCTGCACGGTTTGGGTGAAAGTGTTCCCGGCTATCGGGATGTTGCGCGTCAGGAAGAAGCCGTTGCTGGAGGCAATATACAGGTTCGTATAAGACGCGCCTAGGTCAGCCATCGCGGCGGGACTACCGTTCCATCGTGCGAGCGCAGTGTGGTTCATCTCAAATAGGGCGCGATAGAGCGCAAAAGCTTCCACTTCGATTGCCAGCGCTTCTAAGCCTGCCAGCTCCAGCGTGCGAATCTGGGCATCCACCATCTCACGGGGGGCGACCACCAGCAGCACCTGCATCTGCCTCTCGCGGTTCTCGTTCTGCTCTCCCTCTGCAGGCGCGTGATCCACATCGCCCAGTATCTCGAAGCCGACATAGCTGTCCTCAATGGAAGTGGAGACGTACTTGCTGGCTTCGTAGCGGATAGTCTTGCGCAGCATCGCCTCATTCATTTTGGGTAGGGTGACTTGCCGTACGATGACCGGCGCACCTGCAATCGCAGTGACCGCTGCTGAGGCGCGAAAAGCGTTTTCGCGCAGGAGCCGCTTGATAGCATCGGCGACCTCCTGCGGTTGCACGATAACGCCGTCGCGGATGGAGTCGGCGGGCGTGGGGCTCTGCGCCAGCTGCACCAATCTCCAGCCGGTGCGAGTCGGCTCCACTTGTACCGCTTTCATTGTGTAGCTACCCAGGTCTAGCCCGATGATGCCCTGTCGGTGAAGAACTCCCTTCCAGCGAGCCATGAGATGCCCCCTTCTGCCTCCCTCACGCCACGGGCGATGGGAGAAGTGTGTGAGTATCCTTCCACCTGAAAGCAGGTGTGAAGGATGTTCCTCATGCTGAATTATCGTGAAACTGGTAAAAAAACTGGAGAGTGTGTGGGAAAACTACAGCGGTTTGTGAGGTTTGTGGGGCGCACTGGGGCGCCCCACAGTGCATCAGCTCATCACGCGCATGTCGATGACCGCCGTTAAGCCCACGCCGTCTACTCGGCGCAGCTTGAGTGGGTTGAGGTCGTCGGTGGGGATGAGGATTTTCACGCGGAACATGCCGTTAGAGAAGAGGTCCTCATACTGCCACACGCCCTGCACCTTGTCCACGTCGGCTGCAGCGCCCGACACCTGCGCCCCGCCGATATAGGCGTTCTCGCCCAGGGTCGCCATCGGGATGACCTTTGTGAACTCGGCAGCGTCCTTGCGCAGACTGAGCCTGTTGATGACCTCATTCAACTGGTTGCCCGCGTTC
>JANWXG010000193.1 GCA_025057335.1 bacterium
GCTTTGTGAAGTTATGACTTTACGATGTGGCACGTCCTTCCCCCGATTGAAATCGGGGGCTGTGATGGAACAAAATCCGCCTTTGCGGATTGAAACCTGCGCAGGCAGGTTTCTCTGCCCCATAGCCCACCATTTCAATGGTGGGGAAAGCAACTAGGTAGGAGGAGTCGATACGATGCCTCATCCTTACGTCTGGGAAGAGTGCCTGGAGGCTCTGGAGAGGACGCCTCGCGCCTTGCAGAGGCTGGCGGAACTGATCCCCGCTGACCGCTGGGAGCAACGCCCGTCGCCCGACCGCTACTCGCCACGAGAGCTGCTGTACCACCTAGCGGAAGTGGAGGAGACCTTCTACCAGCGGTATCGCCTCATCGCCGAGCAAGAGCGTCCTCACCTCACTGTTTACGACCCCCATGATGCGCTCTCAGAGGAGCGGTTTGCACAGGGCAGCGTGCAGGAGGGGCTATCCCTGTTTACCGAGGCGCGCAACCGCTCTCTGGAGTACCTGCGCCACCTGTCTGAAGAAGCGCGTGACCGCACGGGAATGCATCCCGAGTTCGGCGAGTGGAGCATTTTCCAGCAGGTGCAGTTGTGCGTAGCGCATGACCTGCTGCATCTGGGCGATATCCTGCTGCGGAGCGAGTAGGAGTCAGTCCGCAGAGGAACATTTCACTCCGCTCCGACGAGACCAAAGGAGCGCACCAGTATGCCGAAGTCTACCAGGTTCACCTCACCATCGCCGTCCAGGTCGGCGTTGGGGTTCCATGCAGGTTCGCCCGGTATCGAGCCGAAAGCGGATAGCAGCTGCCCGAAGTCCGTCAAGGTCACTTCGTTGTCACCGTCGACGTCACCGTTGGGAAGCAGCACGTCCACTCCTTGCACGTCCGCGCTGACGACCCGCACACCGCGCACTACCGCCCTCAACCAGTGGCTTGCTTTAAAGGCGAGGTCGTATTCGCCTGGTTCCACCTCAAGCAGCGTGTATCTGCCTGCCCCGTCCAGCAAGACGGTTTCGCTACGCAGCGGCGACGCGCTGCCTGCGTGGCGAATCTGCACCTGCACGGGCACGCCTTCGGGCGAAGCCACAAAGTCGCTGAGCGTGACCCTGCCGCTCACGCGGAAGCGCTGCACGCGCTCAGTCAGAATCGCATCGTCAAAAGCGTAGATATTCCACTCGGCGGGAGAGTCAGCATGTCCCTGCAGGAAGACGGTCAGGAAGTCCGACTGCGCTCGTGCGCGCACCCACAACGGATGCCAGCGGTCATAGTGCACGCTCCAGGGCGTCCAGACGACCGTTGGGGCGTTGGGGTCAGTTCTTCCGAAGGGGTCGATGCCGATGCGCACTGCTAGGTTGTGCAAGGGGATGTTCCAGCACCATGTCCATGCCCAGGCACTGAACTGGTATTCTCTACCTGGCGTCACGCGCACGCGCTGCCACACTCCCCCGTTGCGCACGCTACCGTTGGTCGCCCAGCCGATGAAGTATCGCCCCTCTACCGCCCGCAGCTCCTTGAACCAGGGACCCTGATACACGCCGTCGGACGCACCGAAGAAGGTCCAGCCCGCGGGTGTGCCCGTCTCAAATCCGCCGTTGACCAGCAGGTTGGGCTTCTCCGGGAGAGTCAGCAGCGTATAGTCTCCGCTCTTGCCTTCGAGGTATCCCTCTGCCCGTGAGCGCACCCGGATGTGGTACAGGGTGTGCGGTTCCAGCCCGCTCAGAGTAACCTCATGGATGGTCTTGGGGGAAGGGTCGCTGACGGTCTTCGCGTAGGGTAGCTCCTCCCCGTACTCCACGTGCGAACTGGCAGGCACGTTTGTGCGCCAGTACAGCGACGCCCCGCGCGTACCAACGCTGGAGACCATCAAGTTATGAACCAGCAGGCGAGGCTTAACAGCACCCGACGCCTCCTCAGAGGTCATGACGCAGCTACCCAGGTCCAGTCCAGACTGAGCAACACCGTTCAGGTAGACCACGCCGTCTCGGTAGGCGTTGTTGGCGAGGTAGATGTAGAAGCCTTCGCCCGTCGTGCGCCGAATGCGCAGGTAGTAGGTCTGCCCTTGCCTCAACGGCACCTCACCTGGCGCCCAGCATACCATCATGGGAACATCTGACCAGCCGCGCACGTAACGCACTGCCCCCACCTGCTGTCCCCCGATGGGGGCAGTATGCACGCTCACGGCAAACCAGACCTGGCTCACGGCGCCCGTAGTGAAACTCACAGACGTGAGGCTACTCCCCCGTGCCACGAAGCTCTGCACCGCTTCGCCGACCCATCGTCCCCCATCGTTGTGGCGAACGTGGTAGAACGTGATGTGTCCATCATCGTCGCAACTGATAGTGATGCCGAGGTCGAGGTCGGGCAGGGGGCTGCCATCCACGAAGGCGTGCCCATCCGGGTAGGCGTCCGCGCCGAAGTAGAGAGGGCGGCTCATGTAAGTAGACCAGGGGGCGTTGTCGGGACGACGCAGCACGACAGTGTAACGCCTGCCAGGCACGACGGGCACCTCTCCCGCGTGCCACGAGGCGGTACCGCGCCCGCTGTGTCCTGCATACAGACTGCGTGTGGGCCCAACCTGTGAACCTTCTGGACCGCCTTCGTGGATGGAGACGTTGATGGTGGTCGGTTCGGAAGCCACTCGCGCGGTGACCTTCACTACCGAGGTGCCATCCGCGATGAAGCTTTGCGCGTATACCCGATGCCAGTGGACAAACCAGGTGGGGTCGTCCGTCCAGACGGTGTTGTAGAGGGTGAAATTCAGCGGGGTCGTTCTCCCATCGCGTACCACGACGCCGTGCCGTATCTGCACGCGGAAATGGAACGGGTCGCGCAGTCCAACGGTGTACGTCCCTGCTGGCACGGTCAGCGTGTAAGAGCCGTCGGTAGCAGTGCCCGCTGAGTAGGTGTAGCCCGTTTCGCTGGAGCTTGCCCAGACGGCGATTTCGTACACGCCTCTCCCCAGCAGGTCGGTGACCCTGCCACTGATTTGCCCGTTAGCAAGAGCGTGACCCTGCAGAAGCAACAGGAGCAAAAAAAGATTCAGACTGGTATACCGTCCCATCCACTTCACCTCTTCCATCCGCTACGACGTCGCGGCGCCTCCCTCGCAGTGACCCCGTGCGCCCGGTCTGGGGTGAGGATCAGACCTAACACGGAGTTAGTTGCACGGATGGAACGAACCCCATTGCGTGTTGACCACGCGCACGTAGCCTTCCGAAACCAGTCTGTTCTCCAAGTCGCCGATAGTGTCCTGGTTGAGGCGTTTGGCGTGCCCGTCGGCGAAGGCGTAGTTCTTGCGGGCGATGCCCGTGCTGGGGTCTTTCTGATGCCAGAACCAGATTTCGCCCAGAGCGAGCCACTGCGAGGGCACGGCGATGCGCGAGTCTTTGAGACCAGTGTATGGACCGAAGTAGCCCCGCTCGGGGCGGTCGGGGGTCGCTAACGCCCCTGTGGAGCATGTCAACGACCAGGCGTTATACTGGTAGCTGCTCAGCGGTCCTCCCCGCGCTCCCAGCACTTCGGGGTCCCACAGCGGTCGCTCCGTCCAGGGGGGCACGAACAGCCAGAAGCCGCCGTAGGACAGCCCTGTGTCGCTAGGGCAGCGATGGATTTTGTCGTTCTTGACGTATGGAGCCAGCGCTTCCACCATACGCTGCCGACAGACGATGCGTCGGCTCGCTGGGTCGTACTCTCGCTCGCACACGGGCGGGTCGGTAATCGCGGCGACCCAGGAACCCGCTCGGGGGAAGGTCTCATCGTAGTCCTGCGCGTACATACGCAGGGCAGTACCCAGCTGGCGTACGTTGGAGAGGCAGCTTGCCATCCGCGCATTCTCGCGCGCTCGTGCGAACACAGGGAAGAGAATAGCCGCGAGAATGGCGATGATAGCGATAACCACGAGCAGTTCAATGAGAGTAAAGGCACTACGACTTTTCATCTTCCTTCGCCTCCTTCCTGGATGGGAGAGCGGGCAGAGCCTCGCCCCCACGACGACACAGTATTTGGTCTACCCTACCACAGCCTGACCCTTCCCCCAAGCTTGGCGCGGCGGAAGAGCCAGAGTTTGCTGGTGGGGTAGGTGACCGCAGGGAGCAGTAGCGCCCTGCGGTCCAAGGGATTGCCCGACTACTGGACATCCTGTCGACGCCGATACCGTGTTCAGTTCTCCCCAGCCTGTCCGAAGTTGCGCACAAGAACGCCGAAGTCTACCAGGTTCACCTCCCCGTCGCCGTCCAGGTCAGCATCGGCGTTCCACCCTGTCTCGCCTGGGGTAGTGCCGAACGCCGCGACGAGCGCGCCAAAGTCCAGAAGGCTCACCTCGTTATCGCCGTCGACATCGCCGTTGGGGAGGATGACGTCTACCCCAGACACGTCCGCGTTCACCACCTGCACGTTACGAGCCACCGCTCTCAGCCAGTGGCTGGCTTTGAAGGCGATGTCGTACCTGCCGGGCTGCACGTCGGGGATGACGTAGTTGCCTGCGTCGTCCAGCGTCAGCACAAGCGTGCGGATGGGGTCTGTCGTGCCCGCAGCGCGCAACTGCGCCAGGACAGGCACAGAAGATACCGCCCCGCTGAAATCGCTCAGTGTTACCTTTCCACGCACGTTGAAGCCGACAGGCTTGAGGACGACGTTGTCGAGGTCCACGTAAACAGTGGAAACAGGCCAGTAGATTCCCGCTCGAACCCAGATGGTCACACGGTCACCGGTTGGCACAATTGTGGTCTGGAAACGCTGCCAGTCCTTGCCGCCCGTTGCGTCTTCCACGACGACCCACACGATGCTGGGGCTGTTGGGGTTGGTGCCACCTGTCAGGTCATACCCGATACGACGCTCTTGTCCTGAGAAGGGGTCAGTTCCTCCGCCTAACTGGTAATCAAAAGAGAACACGTGCGGCACTCCCGGAATGGTACCGCGCACAACCTGATAGATGCCTC
>JANWXG010000194.1 GCA_025057335.1 bacterium
CGCACCCTCTTGCAAATAGGCTGGCAGCGGTTTGTGGCGAAGGGGAAGGTGCGCACCAACCGCTTCTCCACGTCCGCCCGATGGTACGGGGTGGAACGGCTGCTTCAGCAAGGGGATGACCGTCAGCTGGCGCTCTCGTGGCGGCGACTGGAGGGAGGCGAGGGCGTCGCGGACGTGGCAGAGGGGCTATTCACCTACGTGTCCCCTCGCATAGATACCACCAGTCTGCTTTACACTCAGCGCTCTGGCGGATGGACGACGGGTTACCGTCTCTCTTACTCTCGCACGCAGGCTGGCACGGAGAGGGCGGATACGGTCGCGCTATTGGTGAACGCGCTTTCCGCTCGTGAGGCGAGCTGGCAGGTGCAGCTGGAAGCAGGCATCTACGCCGATCGCCATGGGGACACCACTTATCGTTCCGTGCTGGGCGCAACGGTTGGGTTCCCTATCGACAGCGGGCTACACATCCACCTGGGAGCTATCTTTGCACCGCGAGGCTTCCCTCTCGCAGGTACTCCCGTCGAGGGGCTAAGTGCTTTCGCAGTATACCGCCCCGGCAGTCTGGTGGAGAGCTGGCGTGACCGCCCGGCGGGCTACCTGTATCTTTCAATCGCCGCGCAACGCTAGTGCTCAGAATGACAGGAGGCGCACTGACGTGCGCTACTACCAACATGGCGTACCTGTCAACCGAGTGCGCACGATGTACTCTTCAGCTTGTAGTGAAGCACGTGAGTGCTTCCCCTTGGCAAACAACATAGACTTCTGTTAAGTTGTGAATTGGGGATTACCTCCCTGATAGCCCACCATGGAAATGGTGGGCTATGATGGAAACAAACCTGCCTGTGCAGGTTCTTCTAATCCGCGAAGGCGGATTTTGTCCCACCATAGCCCCCGATTTCCATCGGGGGCAGGGTACGCGAAATCGTGAAATCACAACTTCACAGAGCAATAGTCCCTCTACACTGCCTGCTCCTCCAAGAATACCGTGCGCAAGTGGCGTTCGTTCTGCGCCGATACCAGTGCGATGACGCTATCGTTTGGCTCCAGCACGGTGTCTTCTTGCGGAATCAGGGCGTTGTCCTGGCGGATGATGCATATAATACGGGCATCCGAGGGAAGGGGTAGGTCTCGAACGCGCCTGCCCACCACGGGGGAGCGTGTGGTGATCTCGACATCCACGATTTCGATGTTGCCACGTTTCAGCGCAGCAAGCGGAATGACCTCGCCAGTCTCAATCTCTTGTTCTATCAAGTGGTAGATAATGTTCGTGCTACTTACAGTAGCATCAATACCCAGCTGCTGAAAGATGCTCTCATTGCGTGGGTCGTTGATGCGCGCGACGGTGCGCGGGACATTGAAGTACCATTTGGCAATCTGGCTGATGATAAGGTTGTCCTCATCATCGCCCGTGCAGGCAACCACAATATCGGCGCGGTCTGCTCCTGCCTCGCGCATGATGCGGATTTCGTCTCCGCGCCCGCGCATCACCGATTCGCCGAACTCATCGCGCAGCAGGTCGCAT
This sequence comes from bacterium, assembly GCA_025057335.1. Taxonomy (GTDB): domain Bacteria; phylum Armatimonadota; class HRBIN16; order HRBIN16; family HRBIN16; genus HRBIN16. The sequence goes on from JANWXG010000194.1 coordinate 1,523, forward strand.
CGGCGCTTGTCGCGCTCTATCAGCAGCACTTCGTGACCTGCGTTCAGCAGCGTCTTCGCGAGGTAGTAACCGACGTTGCCTGCGCCAACGATAATCACGTACATGGTGCAGCAACCTCTTCTAGTCTTTCAGCTCTGGAGGAACTACGTTATACTCTTCTACCGTGCCTAGCGGACGGTCATAGGCAAGGTCTCGAATCATCGCGGAACCGATGAGACTGTAGCAGATGGTGTAGATGCCCCGCTCACGATACGCCTCTGCGCGAATGGGGTCGTTGACCTTCGCAATCACTTTGGGCACGTGGAATCGCTCCTTGGCGATTTGCGCTGCCATCAGGTTTCGGTTGTCGCCTTCCGTGAGCGCCACGAACAGGTCCGCCTGCTCGATGCCCGCTTTTTTGAGTACGTCCTCGTCCAGCCCGTTCCCTGTGATGACCGCGCCCGTAAACTTGCCGCCCAGCCGTTCTAGCGAGTCGTTGTTCCACTCGATGAGCGTAACGCGGTGTCCCTCCGCCGCCATGATGCGCGCTAGGGCAGCGCCAGTGCGCCCACACCCCAAGATGACTATCCTCATCTGCTTGATCGCCTCTGTGTTTTCTGTGGTACCGAGTTTCAGTATACGCCGATATCCGCCTCTTGTCAACTGATATTGACTCGTCCCGTTGCGTCCACAGGGGGTCACGACGGAGCGTGACCCTCCAGAAGATTGCCTTTGGAGGGAGGCGCTCCGTCGCCTCCGCATGGTCACCGTCTGGAGGGAGGCGCTCCGTTGCGTCCACAGGGGGTCACGACGGAGTGTAACCCTCCAGAAACCGTTTGCCCAAATTGGAGGAACGCGCTTCGTTGCGTCCACAGGGGTCACGACGGAGCGTGACCCTCCAGAAACCGTTTGCCCAAATTGGAAGGACGCGCTCCGTTGCGTCCACAGGGGGTCACGACGGAGCGTGACCCTCCAGAAGATTGCTTTTGGAGGGAGGCGCTCCGTCGCCTCCACTTACGGGGTCACGACAGAGCGTGCCCTTCTAGGCAAACTTCTCTCTTAACGACGGCGCGAGCACGCAGGCAAAGGTTTTTGTGCTCCCTGTTGCGAATCGAGTAGCTGGCGCATGACATCTGCATCTCTCCGCACGTCGCGGAGGGCGGAGCGCACGAGCAGAGGAGGTGAGTGCACACGCATGAGATGGTCGTGGAAAATCGGAGAATACGCGGGGATTGCCGTCTATGTACACACCACGTTCCTTCTGCTAGTTGGTTGGATTGCGCTGTTACACTGGCTTCAGCTGCGCACCTTCCAGGCGGTGGTCAACGGGGTGGTTTTTATCCTGCTATTGTTTGGTTGCGTATTGTTGCATGAGTTTGGGCATGCCCTGATGGCAAAGCGCTATGGCATTCGCACGCGCGACATTACGTTGCTGCCGATAGGCGGCGTGGCGCGCTTGGAACGGATGCCGGAGAAACCAGTGCAGGAGTTGTGGGTGGCGCTAGCAGGCCCAGCGGTCAACGTGGTGATTTTTCTGCTGCTGTACTTCTTCTTGCAAGCGAGGAGCGCCCTGTTGGCAATGGAAGCCGACATGGTGCGAGGCTCGTTGTGGAGCCGACTGATGACGGTGAACCTGTTCCTAGCGCTTTTCAACCTGTTACCCGCTTTTCCGATGGACGGGGGGCGCGTGCTGCGGGCGGTGCTGGCGATGCGCATGGACTATGTACAAGCCACAAACATAGCCGCCGCGCTGGGACAGGCTATGGCTTTTCTGTTCGGCTTTCTGGGGCTATTCCTGAACCCGTTTCTCCTGTTCATCGCCTTCTTCGTGTGGATTGGGGCGGCTCAAGAAGCCAGCATGGTGCAGATGCGCTCTGCGCTCGGTGGTATTCCCGTTCAGCGGGCGATGCTCACTGATTTCCGTACCGTCGCGCCCGATGACCCACTGGAGCGGGTAGTCGAGCTCATTCTCAGCGGCTGGCAGCAAGATTTTCCTGTGGTGGAAGATGGACGGGTGACGGGCATACTGACTCGTAGCGACCTACTCAACGCGCTGGCTCAGCAGGGCATGAGCCGACTGGTGCGCGAAGTGATGCAGCGCGAGTTCGAGGTAGCAGATGCAGCGGAGATGCTGGAGAACGTTCTGCCTCGCCTGCAAGCCTGCACCTGTCACTCGATGCCTGTGCTACGAGGAGGCGAACTGGTTGGTCTGCTGACGATGGATAATGTCGGAGAGTTTTTGCTGATTCAATCCGCTCTGGAGGCGGCATCGCGCAGAGCCGCAGGGCGGAGCATGATGCAGTAGGAGGCACCCCGTGCAAGCGCTGTCTGACTTTCTCAGCAGGCGCTCACGGCGCTTCTGGATAGCTCTGGGACTAGTGCTGGTCGCTGGCATTACGACGATAGACTACTTTACTCAACCTGACCTGCTTATCCTGTACTTGATTCCTATTATTCTGGTGGACTGGTTTGCAGGGGAGAAGCCCGGGGTGGTGCTAGCGGTGGTCAGCGCCATCGCGTGGTTCGCCGCCGACGTGCTCAGCACCGACACGACGGGAGTAGTACCGTACTGGAACCTTGCTGTACGCTCAGCCATCTTTCTCATCGTCACCTACATGCTCTCTGGCTTGCTCGCCACGCGCAAGCGACACGAGGAGCTGATGCACTTCATCATCCACGACCTCCGCTCGCCCCTCACCAATATCCTGACCGGTCTGCAGACCCTGCGTCAGATGCGGCAAAACCAGATGGATGAATCGGAGCAGGAGATGCTGGACATGGCGCTCATCTCCAGCAACCGCATGTTGACCCTTATCAACTCCCTGCTCGACCTGCCGCGGCTGGAGCATCGGAAAATGCCTGTGCAGCTGCAGGAGACCGACGTAGACGAGCTGGTGAATGGGGCGTTGGCGGTCGTCGCGCTGTGGGCAGCGCAGAACCGTGTGCAAATCGTGTATGAACCCGACCCACAGGTGCACACTGTCATCGCCGACCCGGATATCACCTCGCGCGTGCTAGTGAACCTGCTGAGCAACGCCCTGAAGTACAGTCCCCCCGACTCCACGATTACCATCCGTACCCGCGCCTCGGAAGGGGGAACGGTCGTCTTGAGCGTCACCGACCAGGGTCCGGGCATCCCGCCAGAGTGGGTCGAGAAGGTGTTTGACAAGTATGCACAGGTAGAGGCGCGCAAAGAGGGAGCCAGCACGGGACTGGGACTGACCTTCTGCCAGCTCGCCGTGGAAGCCCAGAAGGGACGCATCTGGATCGAGAGCGAACTGGGCAAGGGCACTACCGTGTTGTTTACCCTGCCTGCAGGTAAGGCGAAGAAACCGCCTTTGCTGGAGGAGTAACTTTCGGGAGTAGGAGAAGAGAATGCCCCTCTCCCATCGGGAGAGGGGCAGGGAGTGAGGGGGGA
>JANWXG010000195.1 GCA_025057335.1 bacterium
CTGGAGGTTCACGCAGGAGTAAAAAATGAACTTGCAGTATCGCAACGCTCTTTTCGCCGGGATGATGCTCGTTCTCGCCACACACTGCCTCGCCCAGACCACTATTCGGTTCGCTCGCTACCCCGCTCCCTCGCCCGACGGCAAGCAAATCGCCTTCTCGTGGCAGGGCGACCTGTGGCTGGCGAGCAGCGCAGGCGGCGAGGCGAAGCGACTCACCGTGCATGAGGGCTATGACTTCGCCCCGATATGGTCGCCCGATGGCACCAAGATCGCTTTTACCTCTGACCGCTATGGCAACGACGACGTGTTCGTGCTGCACCTGCGCGACGGCGCCGTCCAACGCCTCACTCACTGGTCGGGACGCGACCGCGCACTGGGCTGGACGCCTGACGGAAAGGCGGTTCTGTTCGAATCCACGCGCGACTGGGAGCCCTACGGGGCGGAGCCGAGCCTTTACGTCGCGCCGCTGGCTGGCGGCACGCCCTATCGCCTGCACAACGTCACAGGGACGCCTGCCGCCCTCTCGCCCGATGGGGAGATGGTGGCTTTTGTGCGACGTGACTCCAGCTGGTGGCGCAAGGGCTACAAGGGCAGCGCGACGGGCGACCTGTGGCTGCATGAGCTGAAAACAGGCAAGTTCACCCGCCTTACGCAAACCGATACGCCCGACACCCATCCGATGTGGTCGCCCGATGGCAAGACGCTCTACTTCCTTTCCGAGCGCGATGGCACCTACAACCTGTGGGCGATTCACCTCGCCAGCAAGAGCGTGAAGCAGCTCACCCGCTATCGTGACGACGGCGTGCGCTTCCCACACATCGCCCGCAACGGCAGCCTCATCGCCTACGAGCAGGGCATGGACCTCTGTACGCTGAACCCCGCGACGGGTGAAATCCGCATCCTCAACCTCACTGCTCCCGCCGCCGACGTGCGCCAGCCGCAGGGATTCTGGCAGCAGTTGCGCGGCGGCGATGTGTCGGAGTTTGCGGTAGCGCCCAACGGCAAGGAGGTCGCCTTTGTCGTACGTGGCGAGGTGTTTGTCACGCGCTACCCTGAGGGCGGACCCGCCCGACGCCTCACCGAAACGGTAGAGCCTGAATATGACCTCGCCTGGTCGCCCGACAGCAAGTCGCTCGTGTTCGCCTCGGAGCGCGGGGGCACGACGAGCCTCTACCTCGTCACCTCCGACGACCCCGACGAGCCGCGCCTGCGCCGCACCGCTCGGCTGAAGACGGAGCGCCTGACCCGCTCTCCCCAACCCGACACCTCGCCCGTCTTCTCGCCTGACGGCAAAAAGCTCGCCTTCCGACGCGGCAACGGCGACCTGATGCTGCTGGACATGGAGAAACGGGAGGAGCGTACCCTGCTGCGCCACTGGAACCTCGGCAGGTTCGTCTGGTCGCCCGACAGCCGCTGGCTTGCCTTCGAGCAGGAAGACAACGAGTACAACAGCGACATCTACCTGCTCTCCATCGAGGAGGGCAAGCCCGTCAACATTAGCCGCCACCCGAACAACGACACCAACCCCTCGTGGTCTGCGGATGGACGAGCCATCGCCTTCCTCTCCCAGCGCGACGGGCGAACCTTCAACATCTGCTACCTGTTCCTGCGCAAGGCGGACGACGAGAAGAGTAAAGCCGACTGGCAAGACGAAGAGGACGCCCGCCATGACGCCCCCAAGAAACCCGAAGAGAAGCCCAAAGACCCGAAGGAGCGCGAACCCGTCCAGATCGACTTCGAGGACATCCACGACCGCGTGCGTCAGGTCACTCGCTACGTGGGGGGCGTACAGGAGCTCGCCCTCTCGCCCGACGGCAAGAAGATTGCCTTCCGCAGCAACTACCAGGGGCAGAGCGACCTGTACGTTATCGACTGGGATGGGGGCAACGAGCGACGCCTCACCACGGGCGGCGCCTCACCCACTGACATCCGCTGGAGCGCGGACGGCAACCAGCTCACCTTCCTGAGCCGAGGGCGAATCTCGCGCATCCCCGCTTCGGGAGGCAGCGTGCAAAGCACCGACTTCACCGCCCAGATGCGCGTAGACCTCGCCGCCGAGCGCGAGTACATCTACGACGCCGTGTGGCGCACAATGGCTCAGGTCTTCTATGACGAGCGCTTTCACGGCACAAACTGGGAGGCGATGCGAGGCAAGTATCGCGCCTACCTGCCCCACGTGAGCGAGGAGCGCGACTTCTCCGCCGTCGTGTACATGATGCTGGGCGAGCTCAACTCCTCGCATGTGGGCTTCACGCCGCGCCAGACGAGTCACCCCGAATCAACGGAGACAGGGATGCTCGGCGTCGTGTGGGCGAACACGCGCGACGGGGAAGGGCTGCTCATTGAGCAGGTTATTCCCAACACTCCTGCTGCCCGCTCCGACGTGAACCTGAAGCCGGGCGAGCGCGTGCTAGCGGTCAACGGCAGGCGCATCACCCCAACCACAGAGGTCTGGCAGCTGCTCAACGGAACCGTCGGCGAGAAGACCGAGCTCCTCGTGCGTGCGCCAGACGGCAAGGAGCGCACCGTGACCTTGCGTCCCATCTCCCCCGCCGACTTCCGACGCGCTCGCTACGAGGCGTGGGTCAAACGCAACCAGAAGTGGGTAGAGGAGAAGACAGGCGGCGAGCTGGGCTACGTGCACATTCAGGGCATGGGCGAGCTGAACGTGTATGAGTTCATCCGCCAGCTCCACGCTGTCGCCTATGGCAAGAAGGGGCTGATTATCGACGTGCGCTTCAACGGAGGCGGCTGGACTACCGACTACCTGCTGGCGATTCTCATGGCGCGTCGGCACGCCTACACCCTCCCGCGCGGGGGCGAGCCGGGCTATCCGCAAGACCGCCTACCGCTCTACGTGTGGACGAAGCCGATTGCCGTGCTGTGCAACGAGCGCAGCTTCAGCAACGCCGAAATCTTCACGCATGCCATCAAGACGCTGAAGCGCGGACCTGTGATTGGCATGCCCACCGCAGGCGGGGTCATCAGCACAGGCAGACGCAGCCTGATTGACGGAAGCTCCGTCGCCACGCCCGGGCGGGGTTGGTTCACCATCGACAAGGGCGTCAACATGGAGGGCAACGGCGCCGTGCCCGACCACCTCGTAGAAGACCTGCCCGAGGACATGGCAGCCGAGCGCGACCGCCAGCTGGAGAAGGCGGTGGAGGTGCTCAGCCGTATCGTCAAGGACGCACCGCCCGAATTTCCTCCGCGTGCGAGGTAAAGGAGAAGCCCAAACGACCTGCCTCCCCTTTGCGAAGGGAAGGCAGGTCTTGCTACTTCTGTAAGAGAGGACTACTCGTCCCCCACTGCGCCGAAGTTCTGCACGAGGATGCCGAAGTCCAGCAAGGAAACATCCCCGTCGCCGTCGAGGTCAGCGTTTGGATTCCAGTTGTCCCCGCCCGGCGTGCTACCGAAAGCCGCTACCAGTGCGCCGAAATCGAGTAGGCTGACCTCGTTGTCTCCGTCGATGTCGCCGTTGGTCAGTGAGGCATCTACGCCCGTCACGTCAGCGTCGACTACTGTTACGTTGGGTACAACCGCTCGCAACCAGTGGCTGGCTTTGAACGCTACATCGTAGGTTCCTGGCACCACCTCAGGGATGACATAGTTGCCTGCGGAGTCCGTGAACAGCGTCTCTGTGCGCACGGGCATGCCGTCCAGTCGCAGCTCCGCACGGATGGGCACCTGAGTGACATCCCCGCTGTAGTCGCGCAGCTCGATGTTACCGCGGATGGCGAAGGCGTGGCGGAGAAGCGCGCCGTTCCAGCGGATGTTGTTGAACACTGCCGTGCCACCGTTGTTGGGGTTGCCCGCCTGAATGTTCACCTGCAGGTAACCGCCCGGCGTAATCCATTTCCTCTGCACAATGATGTGCTGGTCTGCCAACGCAAGGGCGGGGCTGCTCAGCTCGTTCGCCATGTATACCACTTTGTATCTGCCGTCCGTGTCCTTGAAGAAGCGGATGCCCAGACGGATGGTATCGCCCGAATAGTAAGCGAGGTTGAACTTGTAGAACGGGAAGGGATACCCAAACGCAACGACCTCGTTCGCATCGGTGTTCACCATGAACTGCAGCTCCGAGTAGCCCCAGGGCATCCCGATACGAGCGAAGCCTCCCGCCTCTTTGCGTGGTGTTATCGGCGTGCCTGTGAGCACGAGGTCGAACTCCAGCTTCCACTCCTCGTCCAGCGGAATTTGCAGTGGGTTCTGCCCATCGGCGGAGACAAACCAGATGTGACGGTTGGCGAACTCAGGAGCTCTGCCGTCACCGTCCAGCTTGGTGTCCGACAGGATAACGGTGGGAAGGTTCTTCACATGGTTGCTGATGGAGTCGGAGTCGTCGTTAAACACCCTATCCAGAATCACTACGTCTCGAGGTGATTGCGCCCATGCGGAGACAGTAGCAAGTAGCACCGCCAGGGAAACAAGCCACTTCATCTTTTCCCTCCTCCTTTCCTGGGGTATATGCGGAGCCTGCCTTCGCAGGCGTCGCGCCACGGGCACCACAGAAAAGCATACATTAACCGCTTCAGCAGGTCGTTTCTACTATATCACAACTGCAAGGAAGAGTCAAGGACGCCTCGGAGGCTTTTCAGAAAAATCCCTGGGAACCTCCCTGTGCACAGAAAGCACTCGTAGCGGCAGATGGCAGAGAGGTTTCGCTCTGCCCGGAGTGACAGGCAGACTGCAGGGCAAGGCTCCTGCCGAGCCGTCGGGTTTACATGGTCGCGACGGAGCGCGACCCTCCAGAGAGGTCTTGGAGGGATGCGCTCTGTTGCATCCGCAGACGTACGACGGAGCGCGCCCCTCCATGATTGTCATGCTGAGCCGAAGGCGAAGCATCTCCGAGATTCTTCGCTAGCGCTCAGAATGACAGGAGACG
>JANWXG010000196.1 GCA_025057335.1 bacterium
TCACCCTCCAATCCTATCATTCTGAGTGCCTCTTGTCATTCTGAGCGAAGCGAAGAATCTCATCGTCTGTCAAGTAGAGATGCTTCGCTGTCGCTCAGCATGACAAGGGGATGACGGCTCAGCGGAAGCCTCGCCCTCCAATCCTATCATTCTGAGTGCCTTTTGTCATTCTGAGCGAAGCGAAGAATCTTATCGTCTGTCAAGTAGAGATGCTTCGCTGGCGCTCAGCATGACAAAGAGATAGCTCGGCGGAAGCCTCACCCTCCAGACGAAGTTCTTGGAGGGCGAACCCCCTAGTGAGCCGAGCATCGTCCCACTCTGCCTCCTCGCCAGCAGAGAGGGGACGCGCATGCCCTTCGCGATTTGCCATCCCCCTACCCTTGCGGTACAATAAAGCGAAGGTCAATGGGCAGGGTGCTGGCGTTAGACATCGGTGAGCGACGGATTGGTGTGGCGGTGAGCGACGCATTCGGCGTGCTCGCACAGCCACTGGTAGTATTGTCGCGACAGAGCCTCGCGAAGGACGTCGCGCAGCTGGCACAGCTGATACGCGAGCAGGAGGCGCAAACCGTTGTTGTCGGGCTGCCCGTGACGCTGCGCGGAGAGCAGACGCAAGCGGCACAACAGGTGCAGGCGTTCGTAGCGCGGCTCCGAGAGGCAGTGACGGTGCCAGTAGTGCTCGTGGACGAACGCCTGAGCACAGCGGAGGCGGAGCGACGCTTGCTCGAGGCAGACCTGCGTCGCGCAGAGCGCAGACAGAAGGTGGACGCAGTGGCTGCGGCGCTCATTCTGGAGCGGTACCTGCGCCAGCGGGAGAGTGGCACGGATGGGCTGGCTGAGCGCACACCGTAGATGGCTGCTGGCGGCAACAGGTATTCTGGCAATTGCTCTGCTAGCAGCAGGGGGCTGGCTCTGGTGGCAGTTTCAGCCTGTGGGCAGAGGGTCACTACGGCTGGTGCGCGTCACGCCAGGTATGACCGCCCGGCAGATTGGGCAGAAGCTGCAGGCGCAGGGGCTCCTTCGCAACGCTCGCGCCTTCGAGTGGGTGGTGCGTTTGCGAGGCTGGAGCGGACGGCTGCAGCCGGGCACCTACGAGCTGCGCCCCAGCATGTCGCCCTGGCAAATAGCGCAGACTATCGCCGAGGGACGGGTAGCCACCAGCTGGGTCACTATCCCCGAGGGCTACACTGTACGCCAGATTGCCCAGCTGATGCAGGAACGCGGCATCGCGGACGCACAGGAGTTCCTGCGCCTGGCAACAGAGGAAGGTGATACCTTCCGTGCCTCCTTCCCCCTACCCAAAAACCTGGAAGGCTACCTGTTCCCCAATACCTACCGCCTGCCACGAGGCACGGGGGCACGCGCTGCCATCCAGACCATGCTCTCCCTGCTGGAGCGGGAGGTCTACCAGAAATATCGTGAAGAGATGGAGCGCTCGGGTTTTACCTTCCACGAGATTCTCACCATCGCCTCCCTGATCGAGCGCGAGGCGAAAGTGTCTCAGGACCGCCCGCTGATTTCAGCGGTTATCCGCAATCGGTTAAAACGGGGGATGCGTTTGGAGATTGACGCCACTGTGCTATACGCGCTGGGCACGCATAAATCGCGCGTGCTGTATCGTGACCTAGAAGTGGATTCCGATTATAATACATACAGGCGGCACGGGTTGCCACCTGGTCCGATTGCCAATCCGGGAGTCGCCTGCGTTGAGGCGGCGCTCCGACCGGCGGACGTGGACTACCTGTATTACGTCGCTCGTCCTGATGGCAGCCACATCTTCACCCGCACGCTGCAAGAGCATCGGGTTGCCATCGCGCGGGCACGAGCGGAGAGAACACGGGGAACGCCATGAGCAAACGAGGCTGGCTGCGCTGGTGCCCCGACGAGGTGGTTTCCAGCGTCACCGAGATTCAACCGGAAAGGCTGCTACAGCAGGGCATTCGGGCAGCTCTGCTAGACCTAGACAATACGCTGGTGCCCTGGCAACGGGTGGATATCCCGCGCGAGGTACGCCAGTGGGTGGAAGCGATGAAGCGGGCGGGCTTGCGCCTGTGCGTGGTCTCTAACACCCGCCGTCGGCGTCGGCTGGAGGCATTGGCGAAACGGCTGGGTATCGACTACGTGCCCCGAGCCTTCAAGCCCCGCCGGTTCGGCTTGCGCCAAGCCCTGCAACAGCTCCAGGTGTCTCCTGAGCAGGCAGTGATGATTGGCGACCAGCTCTTCACCGACGTGTGGGGGGGCAACCGCATGGGGGTGCGCACCATCTTAGTGCTGCCCCTAGCACGGCGTGAATTTATTGGCACAAAGGTAACTCGCTTTGTGGAGCGAATATTACTCTGGATGTATCGGCGAGCGGGAGTGCTTTCGCCGAAATCGGGAACCGCCGAAACAGTTTCTACGTCAAACAGGTAAAGGGGGAAACGGTGTGTGAGAGTCATCACCGGGCGGACACAAGTGGTGGGCGTGATGGGGTATCCGGTGGAGCATAGCCTCTCCCCGGCGATGCACAACGCCGCTTTCGAGGCGTTGAATATGGACTGGATATATGTGCCTCTGCTCACCCCACCCGAAAACATCCAGGAAGCCATCGCTGGGTTGCGTGCCATGAACTTTCGGGGCGCCAACATCACTGTGCCCCTGAAGGAGCTGATTCCCCCCTTGATGGACGAGCTCAGCGAGGTTGCCAAGCAAATCGGCGCAGTGAACACGGTGTGTCGGCAGGCGGACGGCTCGCTGTATGGCACCAGCACTGACGGTGTGGGCTTTCTGCGCTCGCTGGAGGCAGCGCGCATCCCACTGGATGAAAAACTGGAGGTGGTGGTGCTGGGCACAGGAGGCTCGGCACGCGCGGTTGCCAACGCACTCGTCCAGCTAGGTGCAAAGGTAACTGTGGTGAGTCGCCATCGCGACCGTGCTGCGCAGATGCTGTGGGAGCTGGGGGCGGAAGCGCATGCTCTGCAATATAGCGACCCAGCGGTGATACACGCGATGCATCGTGCACGTGTGCTGGTCAACACGACCCCGCTGGGACTGTATCCACACGTAGAAGAGATGCCCCCTATTCCGCTGGAAGGACTACACCCCGATATGCTAGTCTATGACCTCATCTACAATCCGCCCGTCAGTCGCCTACTACGCGAGGCGCAGAAAAAAGGATGCGCTACCATGAATGGCGTAAAGATGCTCGTCTACCAGGGGGCAGAATCCTTCCAGCTGTGGACAGGGCAGTATCCGCCCGTCGACGCTATGGAACAAGCGGTGCGCAAAGCGTTGGGCATGGAGTTCGCTGGTCAGGTGGTGTAGAGGTTGCGTATCTTGTGCTGTCGTGCTATAATCGCTTGTCTGAGACAGAATGAGGACTCATCCAGTCCATCCCGGGGCGTAGGCGTCCCCAAGGGTCAGGAGCGAACAAACGGGGTGAAAGGGCCATGGCAACCGTACGAAAGAGTCTCGGCGAGTATCTGGTGGAACGAGGATATGTGACGCGCGAGCAACTAGAGCAGGCACAGAAGATCCAGCGCAGCTCGGGCGGAGACCTGGGCAGAATCTTAGTGGACAACCAGTGGGCGACGATGGCGCAAGTCGCCGAAGCGCGCGCCCAAGAACTGGGTGTTCCCTACGTCGACCTGAACACCACCACCATCGACCCTAGCGCGGTCAACGTCGTGCCAGAGCGCATTGCCCGCCAGCATAAGGTAGTGCCCATCCTCAAAGACGGCAACGTGCTGCATGTGGCGATGGCGGATATTAACAACGTGCTGGCGTTTGACGACCTGCGATTGGTTTCCCGCTGTACTATCCGCCCCGTGCTGGCGGCGCCCGATGCTATCGAGGAAGCCATCAACCGCGCCTACCAGTCGGTCGTGGGCAAGCCTGCAGAGCAGGAGGCTCCCGCTGCTGCCTCCGCAGGGGGCGGAATCATGCAGATGATCAAAATGGACATTGCGCAGGTCGGCGTAGGTGTGGATGTGGATGAAGAAGATGTCGAAAGCGCGGTGCGCGTGGCGGAAGAGGCACCCATTGTGCGTATCGCCAATACGCTCATCCAACAAGCGATTAAAGAGCGGGCTTCGGACATCCACGTCGAGCCTCAAGAGCGTGGGCTGCGTATCCGCTACCGCATTGACGGCGTGTTGCACGAAATCATGACTCTCCCCAAATACATCCAGGCACCGCTCATCTCCCGCTATAAGATCATGGCGGAGATGAACATCGCCGAGCGACGCCTGCCACAGGACGGACGCATCCCCGTGCGCGTGGAAGGCAAGGATTACGACCTGCGCGTGTCGTCTATCCCCGTGCACCTCAGCTCGGGCATGGGCGAAAAAATCGTCATGCGCATCCTGGACAAGACGAGCATTCTCATCGGTCTGGACAAGCTGGGCTTCACTCCCGAAGTGCAAGCACAACTGGAAGAGCTGGTCGTGCAGCCGAACGGGATGGTGCTCTCCACGGGTCCTACTGGGTCGGGCAAGACCACCACTCAGTACTCGGTGCTGCATAAACTCAACTCCATCGAGAAAAACATCATCACCATTGAAGACCCGGTGGAATACCAGCTGCCAGGCATCAGCCAGGTGCAGGTCAACCGTAAAGCAGGTCTCTCCTTCGCGAACGCGCTGCGCTCCTTCCTGCGCCAAGAACGACGCCCCCTCTGCGGTCATCCGTATGATCGAGATGGGCGTCGAGCCTTACCTGATTTCGGCGACGGTCATCGGCGTACTGGCTCAGCGCCTAGCGCGCCGCCTGTGCCCGCATTGTAAGGAGCCCTACGAGGTTCCCGCTTCTGACCTGCGTCGGTTCGGCTTCCGCCCCGAGCACCCTGACCAGATGGTCACTCTATGGCGCGGACGCGGCTGCGAATATTGCCGCTACACAG
>JANWXG010000197.1 GCA_025057335.1 bacterium
GTGGGTGGATGTTCACGGACACGGGTTCCCCCCGATTGAGATCGGGGGCTATGGTAGACGAAATCCGCCTGCGCGGATGAACCTGCGCAGGCAGGTTTTCCCCCATCATAGCCCACCATTTCAATGGTGGGCTATCTGCGTACCTCTCGTTGTCATTCTGAGCGGAGCGAAGAATCTCGCTCGTGATGACTGTTTGAGATGCTTCGCCTTCGGCTCAGCATGACACCCCGACGGCACGGCAGAAACCTCGCCTTCCAGACCGGGGGAGGCTTGCGCTCCGCCGTGCGCCTGTGGATGCGACAGAGCGCATCCCTCAGGCAATCTCTGGAGGGTTGCGCTCCATCGCGACCTACACCAGTTTGTTTGTCGGGAGGAAGCACTTCCGTGCTTCACTACGAACTGGAGAGCTCGTCGGGAGCACTGTGCTAGTAGTAGCGCACGTCAGTGCGCCTTGCTTCGTCACGAACGGCTCGGCAGCCGTCAGCCCCCGCTATATCAGCTTTACTATCCTCAACCAGTCGTGAAGAAGGAAGAACATCCTGTCAAACAGCAGCGCCATGCGCGCCATGATAGTCGTGCCGAAAATCGCGCCGAAAGCCACCATCATCACCCAGCGCCCCAGCTGCGCCGAGTTGCGGATGGTCTTGCTCCTCTGCTCGAACGAGAAGAAGAAGTAGCTCATCACGGTAATCAGCACAATCATGAATATCAGGTTGTTCAGGCTACGCGCCAGGTCGAAGGAGCCGTCCGCCGTCTCCACATACAGCGGTCGGAACGAGTCCGACAGCTGGGGCAGGTAGGTGTTGGCGAAAATCTGGAAAAACTGCCCCGCCGAAAACCCCATCAGGAAACCGATAGGCAATCGGCTCAGCCAGTTGTATTTTCGGCTGTGAATGAAGTAGAACAACAGCCCAAACATGAACACAAACGTCCAGTACCACTCGCCGTTCTTGAAGACGGGCTGATATAGGAGTGGGTCCAGGATGTTCTTGACCAGCGCCACGATGGAGAACCCTGCTGCCAGCCCAATAAAGATGTGCTCGAAGAAGCGGTAGACGGCGTTCTCCCGGTAGATGAGCGTCATCAAGCCGAGCGTGCAAATCGCGCCGAGGTAAACGCCCGGACGGGACAGGAAATCCTGAACGATGAGGTCTACGAACGGCATTTAGCCCCTCCTCGCCCTGCTGACGAAGTAGCCGATGTTGCCAATCACGATGAGCGCCATAATCAACAGGTGCGCCAGCGAGATGCTGCCCATTCCTGCTGATGCCAGACCCCGCTTGCGGATGAGGCTCTCGTACTCGGCTGCACCGCGCATCCCCTCCATCGTGCCAACAATTTGCCCCGACGCCAGGTAGGGATAGGTCTCAGGCACCATCACCGAGGTAGGGCAGAAGCCAAACTTCATCTGCTTGTTCGCTCCGACCACAAGCCCAATCCAGTCACCGTAGATACCCGACGCCGCGATTTCCACAATCGCGTCCACGTTCTGGATGTCCTTGATGCCCTGCATCACGGGCATGTCCTTTGTGGGCTTGCCCTGATAGTCCTTATCGAAGGTGCCCGGGATGTCGCGCACCATTGACTTCATCACCACGCTGGGCAGGGGATGGAAGCCCAGATGCACCCAGTCCTTCCCGTACTGGTATCCTACCTCGCGCGCCACGCGCTCAGCAATCTGCAGGGAGAGCTGTGCCCCCTGCACGTCGAAGGAGAAGACCGCCACGCGCAGCCCTCGCTGCATCGCATGGCGCAGGATGGCTTCCGTTTGCGGCATGTTCTCCGCGCGCGTACCCCCACTCCACGTGCAGCTGACCATCACGAAACCGCCGCGTGGAATGGACTCAATGGCGTCATACAGCCTCTGCGTCGAAGGCATGGTCACAGTCGGCAAGCGGATAGGCAGAAAGATAGGGGTGATGATGACTACCAGCAGCAACAGATACAGGATACGTCGGTCTATTGCCTGCAGCTTGTCCCAAATCGTGCCAGGAGTCTTCATCGCCTAAATCTCCCTCTCGAAGTAGGCTCCACGTTCTAGGCTTAGCCAGATGCGCAGTGAGATGGCCAGTCCTCCTACCCCCAGTCCGAAGGCGATGGCGCGCAGAGCGGCGGCATTGAGCACCGTTAACAGCCATTCCTTCACCACTTCCAGCCGCATCCAGTCGAACATGCTGTCGCGCGGAATCCATGCAGTAAGCGCCAGCCCGACGGGAACCTGCCCCAGCATCACCAGAAAGGCAGCGGTCATCAGGATGGTGGCTTCTACCGAGCGGATGCGGAACGCACGGTACGAGGCAGACACGATGTAGAAGGCAATCAACGAGAACATAGTGGCATCCATGTTGATTAACATGCCCTCGAACAGCACGTTGAACACCCTTTTGGCGCCCTCATGCGTGCTGTACTTGTCCATCAGGCCGAACACGACCATCGCCACCATCGCGGCCAGCAGGGCAACGCTGTTGTACCATCCCGCGCGCAGGCGCGCGATATTGCGTCCGTGCACGCGCACAAGGCTCAGAATGCCCAGCGTCAGAGTCATCCCCGCCAGCAGGCTGCCCAGCTTGCGTGCAGGCACCAGATAGTCGGTCAGCATGTTCTTCTGGGTCGCTTCGTCGATGGGCAGGAAGAATTCAGTGGCGTAGAACAGCCCCGCAAGGAAGGTCACTGTCGCAATGAGCGGCTTACGCGCCCGAGAAGGCAGGTTGATGAGTAGGATGATGACCAGGACACTGAATATCACTGCTCCTGCGACGTAGTAGGGCACGACCTCTACCGGCTTCGGACCGAAAAAGCGCGCTATCGCCTCCCACACGCTTGCGTATACCCCCTGCTACCGAATCTGAAAGAGTTCTACGAACCATTTACCTGCTGCACTCAACGCGGGCACGTCCAGTGCAGCCAGTGTCGCCGAAATCATCCCTACAGTGAACAGCGCCGTGATGAGCAGCTTGCCGAAGTCCTGCCCGACGAGGCTGCCCAGCATCGTCGGGTCACGTGAGATGTAGGCGCTTGCAGCGTAGTATTCGTCGCCGATGATGGTGTAGTCACACGCGGCGATGAAGAAGGGGATTTGCGTCGTTTGCACTGTTCCTGCCACCTGAATAGCGCCCACCATGTTGCCCGTCTCCGCGAAGATGAGCGACTCGGCAAAGAACTCGCCGAACATGAAAGAGCTGGCAATCTGTTCGCGCTGGATGAGCCCTGCGACACCCGAAGCGAAGGCAAACTGGCGGTCAGAGAGGAAGCGAATGGAGTCGGGGTCGAAGCGTTCGGGGTGACCCTCTGCCTGATAGGCATCACGGATGACTTCCTCGGCAACGGTGTACACGGTGGCGTCAGCGACAGGCATGATGATGCGGTTGCCGAACTTGGCGGTGGAGCGGGCTATATAGCTGAAGATACTTAACGCCTGCAGGGCGACGACCCCGAAACCGCCGATGCCGGGCACCATCAGCACGGGGCGTCCCATTTCGGTAGCGCGTCCGATGGCTTCGTCGATGGCGTTCAGACCGGGAATCCGCCGGATGAACAGCTCTTTCCCCCGCTGAGCGGAAAGAATACGCCACACAATGATAATCGCCGTAAGTACCTCCACAATCAAGACGGGCCAAATCTTCTCAAAGGCGTGTTGCATCCCCCGAAGGCTCCTGTCCTTTCTCGTGTTCTAACTGCTCGATGCGCTCAATCAACCTCTCGACGTTCTCGCGCTTCTCCAGCAGGCGGCTGTAACGGTACACGTTGTCAATACCCACAAACGGCGCCAAGAAGGGCGTGAGCACAATCAGCGACTGGCTGGCGAGGAAGGAGAGCGGCTTATTCATCTCCAGAAAGAGCACGGCAGGCGCCGCCATACCACGCTGCACGATGCCCCGTGCGATGCGCTCTAGAATGGCGTCGCGCTCCTCGTCGCTCAGCTCGTCGTCTTGCCACTGGAACAGCCTGTCCAAAACGCAATCGCCTCCAGCACCTGCTCGCGGTTATCCGCAAAGCGCAGATACACTCCCCGAAACGGCTCCAGACGAGAACGGGGCGGCAGGGGGCTGAGCTTGACCCCCTCTGTGGTAGTCGTGACGTAGCGCACCCTATCCCACGTGATGTCATACACTGCACCTAGATAGCGCACCCCTGCTCCCTTGTCGCTCACATAATAGCGCACAGGCAGCCAGTAGTCGCGCGTCGCCAGCCACAATAGCACCAGCGCCAGCACACCCATGCCCACGCTGCGAAAAGCTACTCCAACCAGAACAGACGCTAACAACATCACCGCCCCCGCCTTCCACGCCTTCTCGGGATGTCGGCGCAGCAGGTGTATAGTCCACTGCAGGGTGTGTTGACTGGTTGGCGCCTCGTCGTTCATGCGCTGGATGCCGTTACAAGTCGCCTTGCGTCATTATAAGCACAAAGCCTCTTCCTGTCAAGGGTTTCTCCACATGGGATGGGCTTCCCTTCTGCAGCGAAAAGGGGGCTACGCCCCCGCGCAGCCCCCTTCCTAACGACGCAACTCGCTGCTCACGCGCGTCGGCGGCGCCATGTGAGTAGTCCGACCACGCCGCTGCCCAGCACCAGCAGGCTGGCGGGTTCGGGTACGGGGACCGTCTCCAGGTAAAAGTTTGCTGGCGGGTTCCCGCCGAACCAGAAGGGTCCGGTGTTGTTGAACGTGAACAGGTCGTGACTAGTGCCGATGGTCGGCGGGTGATAAATCAGCAGTCCCGCATCACTCGTGCTGAACGAGAAGCCAATCCACAGGTCCTGCGGCGCGGTCAGAGGGCTTGGGAGCGTGATGGTATAAGCCCAAACTCCCCCTCCGTTCAGCGTGCCCAGATTGTACGAGGCAATGAGCGGGGCGGGCAGGGTGAAGTCGCCAAC
>JANWXG010000198.1 GCA_025057335.1 bacterium
GTCGAGGTCGAAGTTGCCGTCTCGCGTGTAGGCGAGGCGCTTGCTGTTGCTGACTACGAAGAAGCCGTTGCCCTGGATCGCCAGGTCGGTCACGCGGTTCGTGGCTTGCAGGCTACCCTGCTCCAGGATGGTGTCGATGCTGCCGACCTGCGTGCCCAAGCCGACCTGCATCGGGTTGGTACCGCCAAGCCCGCCTTCGAGAGGTCGGCTAGCGCCGCGCAGTGTCTGCGATAACATCTCCTGAAAGGTCACACGGCTGGACTTGAAGCCGGTGGTGTTGACGTTCGCGATGTTGTTGCCAATAACCCCCATGCGCACCTGGTGCGCCTTGATGCTGGAGATGCTAGAGAACATCGCCTGAAACATGTGATCGACCTCCTCCTCGTGTTCTCGATGTGTACGCAGCGGTGGCTCCCTCGGTCATTCGGGAGCGCGAGGGGCGTCCCCGCCACGCGGAGGGGTCCCGCCCCGTTACAGCACGACTGCGCTGTCGATGTTTGTAAAGACGTTCTCCCTCAGGCTCTCCTTGTCGATAGCGGTAATCACCGTGCGGTTGCGCACGCTCACAATCAACGCCACGTCGTCCATGAGCAACAGCGACTCGCGCGAGCCTTTCTCCGCCGCTCGATCCACAGCGTTCTCCACCCGTCGCAACGCCTCGGCGTCTAGCTCGATGTGGCGCGATTGCAACCGCGCCTGCGCGTGGGCAGAGAACTTTACCCGACACTGCGCTTGCTGCAACGCAGCGCAGAACTGCTCGCTTCCCCCCTGCTCCTCGCGCTGTGGAGCAACGGTGCCTGTTGAATGGGGGATATTTCCTATCTGGCGAACCTCGGACATGCGACACCTCCCATGCTATCCGCTCACCTGCAGCACGTCCTGCAGGCGCACCTCCTTGCTGTCCACGACCAACCACACGCCATCGGCAGTGAAGCGCACTGCGCTTACTCTACCCTGCGTGAGGGTGGTCTCCCCTTGTCGCAGAGCAGCTACCTGTTTGCCGATAAGCGCGGTGGCTTGCGTCGAGGCGAGTAGCGTCTGCAGCTGCTGTAGGGTGCGCGCCATCTCTTCGGCGTTCTCCACCTGAGTGAACTGTGCCAGCTGCGTCAGAAAGTCTTTATCCTGCATCGGCTCCAGCGGGTTTTGATACTGCAGCTGCGTCAGGAACAGCTTTAAGAACTGGTCCCTGCTCGAGCTACGTGTTGCGCTAGTCGGCACACCGTTCGTATTTGCTGTGCTTGCTGGTGCGACGTTCATGCGAGAAACCACCTCCTCTACGCTACACCAGCAGGTTCACACTGCCCAGGGTAGCGTACCAGATACTTCGCTCGCTCGTGGTGGGTGCCGTCCCCTCCAGAAGCGACCCACTCCCCACCAATGGAGCAACGGTGTGGGACTGGTACAAGGGGAAATGACGCCCTTCGCCCTGCACGGATACCTGTAGCGCGCCAAGCTGTAGTCCACGCTCCTGCAGTGCTTGCTGTAGCAAGCTCGAGTGGCTTTCCAGGACCTGACGTACCGTGTGGCTTGCCGCGATGATGCGAGCATGAACAGTGTCATCGACCACAGAAAGCGTCACGTGGAGTGTGCCCAGGTGATCTGGCTCCAGCTGGATGGTCACCCTGTTAGTGCCCTGTCCTCTGGTCACTTCCTCCAGCTGCAGGACAACCTGTCGCACGACCTCTGTCGGCGACACCTCTGGCGAGGTGGCGGGTTCCCCAGTTTGTCCCGTCACTGCCGCCATCTGCGCGTTAGGTGCCAGGTGCGCAGCGCTCACTTCAGGCTGGGCAGGCGAGAGAGCGTTGTCCTCGCTCTGCGCTATGTTGCGCTTCGTCTGGGGGCGCGCGCCTGCTGGAGAAGCCAGAGGGACGTTCGGCTGTTTCGGAGTGTTGCTGTTCTGGAACTGGCTGGTGCTGCTTGCCTGTGCAGGCGCAGCTGCGGGAGGGGACGTTCCTACCGTAGTGGGCGAAATCTCAACGGACGCTTCAGACTTTCCCGTGACGCCCTCTAGCAGCCTCGGCATCTCCAGCGCAGTGGGTTCCTCCATAGCGGGTGGTTTGGAAGGCTCAGCCATATTTTCGTAGGGGAGCCAAAATAACCCGCGAGAGGGAGACGCTACCGCTGTAGGATGATCTGCTGGCTGAGAGGGAAGCAGTGTCTCTGTGCCTTCCGCAACAGGAACAGCCTGTGGGAGAGGCTGTCTCCCAGAGACCTGTTGCCCTTCTGTCAGCCCGGAGGGTGCTGTCGCTTGTGCAGGGACAGGGAAGTCTGCTGTTGCTTGCTGGAGCAGCGCCACCTGCGTTAGCGAGGAGGAAGGTGCGCTGTGCCCATCGTCGGCGACGGATACCAGCGAGGGCAGAGGGTGCTCTACCGGCACAGGATAGCCTAGCCAGAGCGCCATCTGCACCATCTCCTCCGCTGTCGGCGGTTTCTGCTCGTCTGGCGCAGGCGAGTCTACGGGTGGAGAGGATGGTTGGCTCTCTCCTGTTGCCTCAACCAGCCCCAGCGCTGACCACAGTAGCTGCTCGAAGAGCAGACCCTGCTCTGCAGCGGGGAGGGCTGTTTTGGATGAGAACCCATCTGCGTTGGTAGGGGTACCCGCGCAGGCATCTATCGGCACTGTCGGCGTCAACTTCTCACCTCCTTTCCTGTGTGTTTTGCGGGGGCAAAGCCAGTAGTATTGTCGGCAGTGGCAGGGACAAATCTTAGAGTAGAGAGTAAGCATTGTCTTGAAAGTTCGCGCCCCTTTGCCTCAGCGCGAGGGCATGCTCGCTTGGCAATCATGCTCACCATTTGCTACAATCAGTGGGGGGACAGCCATGAGCCTGTTCGAGCAGAAAAACCTGTACGAGACTGAGCCCGAGGCGCCGCTCGCGGCGCGGATGCGTCCGCGCACGCTAGAGGAGTTTGTTGGACAAGAGCATCTGGTCGGCGAGGGCACAGCCATTCGCAAGGCGATTGAGAACGACCAGCTGGGTTCGGTCATCTTTTGGGGACCGCCCGGATGCGGCAAGTCGACGTTGGCGCGGATTATCGCAGCGCATACGAGATGCCATTTCGTGGAGTATAGTGCGGTCACCAGCGGGGTCACAGAGGTGCGCAAAGCCATCGAGGAGGCACGCCGTCGCCGCCAGCTGTATGGCCAGCGTACCATTCTGTTCGTGGATGAGATTCACCGTTTCAACCGCGCTCAGCAAGATGCCTTCCTGCCGCATGTCGAAAGCGGTACGGTTATCCTCATGGGCGCGACGACCGAGAACCCTTACTTTGCCATCAATGCTCCCCTGCTCAGCCGCTCTCGCGTGCTGCGGTTCGAGCCGTTGAGCGAAGAGCACCTGCGCCTCATCGTTCAGCGCGCTCTAACCGATGAGGAGCGCGGGCTGGGCAGGCTGCGTGTGCATCTTCCCCCAGAGTGTATGCAATATCTGCTACGTATCGCCAACGGGGACGCACGCGTCGCGTTGAACGTACTGGAAGCGGCGGTGGCTCTTGCCGACCCTAGCGCAGGGGGGGAGCGTGTCATCACCCTGCCGATGCTGGAACAGGTAGTGCAGCAACGGGCGGCGCGCTACGACCGCGAGGGAGACGAACATTACGATACCATCTCCGCGTTCATCAAGTCCGTGCGCGGCTCTGACCCAGATGCCGCACTCCACTACCTTGCCCGCATGATTCGCGCGGGTGAGGACCCCCGCTTCATCGCCCGACGGCTGGTTATCCTCGCGAGCGAGGACATCGGCAACGCCGACCCGCACGCCCTGCTGGTAGCAGTAGCAGCAATGGAGGCGGTGCAGATGGTAGGCATGCCAGAGGCACAGATTACACTGGCGCAGGCGACTACGTATCTCGCCTGCGCGCCCAAGAGCAACGCTAGCTACGTCGCGCTGCAGCGGGCGTTGCACGACCTGGAAACGCAACCGCTGGCTCCTGTGCCCCTGCACCTGCGAGATGCCAGCTACCGGGGCGCCCAACAGCTGGGACACGGTCAGGGCTACCTCTACCCCCATGACTATCGCGGACACTGGGTAGCTCAACGGTATTTGCCAGAAGGCAACTGGAACCTGCCCTACTACGAACCCTCAGAGAGCGGTGTGGAGCGCAAGATTAAGGAGAGGCTGAATCTGCTACGCCAGCGGTTGGGGGAAGCTGCTCCTCCCGAGGCAGAAGAGTCAGTGGACACGTGAGCTCACTCCCTGCTAGAGCTGCAGAGTATGGTTGCTCTCTGGTAGCCCCCCATTGAAATGGGGGGCTGCGATGAGAGAGAAACCTGCCTACGCAGGTTTCCATCCGCACAGGCGGATTTCTGCTCCCACCATAGCCTACGACTTCAGTCGGGGGAAAACCGTGCTTATGTTTCGCCAACTCGTTGAAATGGGGGGCTGCGAGGAGAGAGAAAACCTGCCTGCGCAGGTTTCCATCCGCACAGGCGGATCTCTGCTCCCACCATAGCCCACGACTTCAGTCGGGGGTAGCAGACTTGAGCGGAAGCAACGGCTCCCTGACTAGCCAGAGGGAGATGCCCCGCCCTAAGGCTTAGCATAACACCCTGACGGCTCGGCGGGAGCCTCGCCCTCCAGTTTTCGTTTGGTCGGGGAGCGAACCTCCTGGTAAGCCGAGAAGCCCCTACCTTGCTTCCCTGTGGACCAGGAGGTGAACGGTTCAGTAGGGGCTATGGCCTCTAGAGCGCGGCGAAGTCGCTCAAGGAGCCTTCCACACGTCCTGCAGTGTCCTTGACAACAGCGTGTGGGTGTGATATACTTCCTAGCGATACTCCGCGCATCGTTGCTCGTAGCGGCTGTGCATTGAGAAGAGGGGACGCTCTTCTTCCTGGGGTGGCGGCTGTAGCTCAGCTGGTCTAGAGC
>JANWXG010000199.1 GCA_025057335.1 bacterium
CCCTGCAGCGTACCTAGCGAGTTGGCGGTGTCGAAGCAGACCCCTACCCAGTCCGTGCCTGCCCGCTCCACCAGCTGCGCCAGCACCTTCACGGGAAAGCGGTCGAGGTTCTCTATCGCCAGCTTCACGCCGTGCTGGAGAAAGAGCGGCTTCAGCGGACGCAAATCCTCCAGCAGCTCCTCTGGCGTGGGATGATAGGTCGGTGTATCCACTACCACTCGCACGAAGGGGGAGCCAAACTGAGCCGCCAGCTGAGCACAGCGCTGCAGCCTCTCACGCTCCAGACCGCGCGTGCCCACCTCCAGAGCAATGCCCCACTCTTGCGCCTGCGCGTGCAACCGTCGTACCCGCTCCTCGTCCAGAGTGTCCAGCGGCAGGTTGTCGCAGTACTGCACCACCTGCACGCCCAGCTCGTGCGCCAGCTGGAGCAGCTGCTCTGGCGTGAGGGGCTGTTGTGGCGTCCACTCGCCGATGCCCACGTGCCAGGGCAGGGCGTAGCTGCCGATGCCCAGCTTCATCCCCTGCCTCCCCGCACGATGTACAGCACCTGCTCCATCAGGCTGTCGGGATCAAAGAGCCGTTTCCAGTCAGGCTGGACCAGTCGCTGCCGTCCATACTCAATGATGCGTTTGGCGCCGTCGCTGAACTGCGCGTCCACCTTGCCGAAGACGATAGCCAGCGGGATGTTGACGTGTCCCATCATGAAGTCCCATGCCGCCTCCGCGGGCACGCCGCGCCGAATCGCCTCGTCCAGCGCCTCGCGAATCACCGTACAGCAACAGGCGGTGACCGTCTCCGCCATCGCGGGCTCCAGAATCGCCATCTGTTCCACGGTGATTCGGTGCGCTCGCGAGACGGGGGCGAACATGGCGCGCGCCACCTCCTCGCCCCGCTGGTAGTCCTCCTCCGTGCCGTGCGCGAGAGCGCACACGATGGGCTGCTGCGCCTTCACTCCGCCGAACAGGTCGCGCCGCGCCTCAGGGTCGGGGTCGTCGTTCCACAGGGGCGGATGGCAGGGATGGGTGACGAACAGGGGCACATCGGGGCGCGTGGTCAGCACGCCTGCGTACGCCGCAGCGGGGTCCAGCACTATCATCAGCGTGCCTGCGCGCATCTGCGGCACCAGCTCCGCCGACACGCTCTCCAGCAGCGTGTCAGGTATCGCCAGCACCGCCACCTCCGCGTGCGCTAGCGCCTCTTCTGCGGGGACAGGTTCAATACCCCGCTGACGCAGGTGAGCTATCCCGCGCTCCCCTGTCTCCACGTGATACACCCTATGGTCGGTCTTGCGCAGGTTGTCGGTGATGCGACAACCCATCTTTCCCCCCGCGCCGAACAGGGCAATCTGCGCCACCTTCACTCCTCCCTTCTGGAGGAGAAGGGCGCTACCCCTTCTCGCTCCTCAGGGGAAGGGTTCACCAGGTAGAGCGCGCTTCCCTGCGCTCCGAGAAATTGCACCCGTTCTACCCCGTCGCGCACTGTATACTGCACTGCGTGTGCCTGCAGCCTTTCGAGGTCGCGCAGAAGGGCGCCCACCGATGAACCCTCTCGCAATAGATACGACGCCCTACCTGTGACCACCCGTGCGAAACCACCCTGCGCCATCGAAGCCAGCGAGCGGATGAGGTAAGCGACCGCAAGGGGGCTGTCCGCGCGGGGGTCTTCCCCCGTGAACCGCGACTCGAAACGCAACGGGGCGACGCCCAGGCGCGCCTCGCCGTCCATCGCACGTATCGTCTCGCCGATGGAGGCGAAGCTCTCCGCGTTTTGCAGGATAGACCAGGCGTCGAAGGTATGCACCTGCGGGCTGGCGGCGGTCGCCAGCCATTCGAACCGCCCTTGCGGGGGGCGCGAACGGTTCAGCTCTGCGAAGTTGGCGGAGGAGCCGTAGCCTAGCTCCCAGCCCAGCGGCTTCCACTCCGCTTCCACCTGCTGCACTAGCGCCTCTACCTCTAGCGTCCACTTGTCAGAAACTAGCCACAGCGTGCTCCCTGAGGCGGGCGGCGGCATGGGAAGCGTCTGCCCGACCTGCTCCGCGCTCAGGCGAAGGTCTACCGCTATCCCCACCTGCGCTAGCAGAGGGAGCGCCTTTAGGTCTTCGATAGCCACCCGCCGCACGCCCATCTGCTTGAGATTGGAAAGCGCTTGCTCCGTCGCGCTGTCTAGCCACACGGACAGAGCGGGCAGCGGCGCCTGCCAGACTCGCTCGGATGGCGTCCCCTGCGCCTCGCCTGTGCAGCGGATGCGTATCTGCTGCCTCACACGCTGCCCCGCTTGCAGAGTATACGGCTTGCCGTCGCCCAGACGATGGGAATACGTTTTGAAAGAGGCATCGGACCAGTTGCGCTGGTCTTCGGTCTCAAACACCTCGCCTTCCAGATGAATGTCCACCTCGATGCCAGACGCAGCACGATAGCGCAATCCCGCCATCTCCAGAAAGGGCTGATGTGGCGCGACCAGACGGGGAAAGACAGAGCGCTCCTGACTACCGTCGACGTGTGTGACAGTCGCCTCCAGCCCGCACACCGAAAGCGGATGCAGCAGGCACAGCCCCGTACGGCAGGTCTGGAAAGTCTCCGAGGCAGTGCCATCGATGCTCATCTGGAAGCTGCTCCCGTCTACGCGCGCCTCTGTCCTCCAGGCGAACGGGGCGCCGACCGCGCGGGTTTGCCACGAGCACCACGAATCGCCCCACTGCAGGTCGGAGATAGCGACGGGGTAGGTACTCCAGTCGGCGCCGCGCACCGCGCAGTAGATGGCGGAGGCAACCCGCTCGCCCGCGTAGTGCAACTCTCGCACAAAACCCGTCTCCCTCTCCACCAGAAAAGACCACTTCCCCTGAGCACAAGAGATGTAACGCATGGCGTCCTCCTGGAAAAAGAACGGGAAGGGGAGCCCCCCTGTGAGTGCACTTCGCTCTTCTCAGTAGGAGCCCCTCTTCCCACGTCGCGACAAGGGCGCTACGGCTCGATTCTGGTACCCAGCACCTGCAGGAACTTCGCCAACCATTCGGGATGCGCGGGCCAAGCGGGCGCGGTCACGAGGTTGCCGTCCACCACTGCCTTGTCAACGGGGACTTCCACGTACTCGCCTCCCGCCGCCTTCACCTCCGGACCCACTGCGGGATAGGCGGACGCCTTTTTGCCCGTCAACGCTCCTGCTGCTGCGAGCAGCTGTGCGCCGTGACAAATGGCAGCAATGGGCTTACCCGCCTCGGCGAAGTGCTTCACCATCTGGAGCACGCGGGGGTTGAGGCGGATGTACTCGGGCGCGCGCCCGCCTGGGATGACCAGCGCGTCGTACTCCTCTACCTTCACTTCGTCGAAGGTGTAGTTGAGGGTGAAGTTGTGTCCGGGCTTTTCGCTGTAGGTCTGGTCGCCCTCAAAGTCGTGCACGGCAGTGCGCACCTTCTCACCTGCCTTTTTCCCTGGGCAGACCGCGTGCACCTGATGTCCTACCATCAGCAGCGCCTGGAACGGCACCATCACCTCGTAGTCTTCCACGTAGTCGCCCACCAGCATCAGAATGCGCTTTGCTGCCATAGCCAGCACCCTCCTCCTTACCAGTTTTTCACCCTGTTATCATTATTTCGATATAGCAAACGCGAGCTCCCTCCGATAATAGGGAAACGGTGAGTGAAGATGCAGCGAACACGACTGCGACTGGGAGAAATCTTGTGCCATTTAGGCTATATCACGCCTGCACAGCTGGAAGAGGCGCTGCAGATACAACAAGACACTCGCGAGCTGTTGGGACAAATTCTGCAGCGGTTGGGCTACGTGACAAGTGAGCAGCTAGCGAGAGCACAAGCCTACCAGTTCGGGGTCGACTACGAACACCTCCACCTGCATAACATCTCCCCAGAGGTGCGCGACACCATCCCTGCTCACATGGCTCGTCAGCTGGGCGTGCTTCCGCTGCGCAAAGAGAGGCATCGGCTGGTGGTAGCGATGCTCAACCCCTCAGACCTCCTCGCGCGCGACGACCTGCAACGCATCACAGGGCTCTACATCAAACCCGTCTACACCGAACCTGAACTCCTCCAGCAGGCGATAGACCTCTTCTACTCCGTGGACAGCCCACCCCCGTCAGAGACAGAGCCGCCAGAGGAGAACTTCGTGTTGCTCCAGGCACAAGAGGAACCCGCCGAGGAGGTAGACCATGTAGAACAACTGGTGCAGCAGGCGCCTGTGGTCAAACTGGTCAACGAGATACTGGTTCAGGCGGTGCGCATGGGCGCCAGCGACATCCACTTCGAACCCAAGCGCAGGGGGCTGCGCTTGCGATACCGTATCGACGGCGACCTAGTGGACATCCGCACCATTCCGCTCAGCATGATGCCTGCGGTTATCGCGCGGGTGAAGGTGCTGGCAGAGCTGAACCTCACCGAGCGCCGCTTGCCACAGGATGGACGCTTCTCGTTCCAGGTACGGGGACGACGTATCGATGTGCGCGTCTCGACGTTGCCCAACCAGCACGGCGAGCGTGTCGTGCTGCGTCTGCTGAATAACACGCAAGTAAGCTACCAGCTGGACGCACTGGGCTTTTCAGAGGTCAATCTCCAGCGTTTCCAGTCGCTCATTCGGCAACCTTACGGCATGATACTCATCACGGGTCCTACTGGCTCGGGCAAGACCACCACGCTGTACGCCACTCTGCGCGAAATCTCGCGCCCCGAGATTAACATCATGACCTGCGAAGACCCCATCGAGTACGAGATAGAGGACGTCAGCCAGTCCAACGTCAACGAGAAGGTGGGACTGACTTTCGCAACGCAGCTGCGCTCCATTCTGCGCCAGGACCCCGATGTCGTGCTGATTGGGGAG
>JANWXG010000019.1 GCA_025057335.1 bacterium
CACTAGTAAAACGTTCGCGGTGCATCCCCCGCTGTCGGCAATTCCTCCTCTACAGCAATATGATAGCGCTTCGCGACGGATACGCTCCATAGGGCGCCTCCATGACGAAGGGGAGCATAGCAGGTTGCTTAGCTCACTGTGTAAAGAGCTTTGTGTTTCAAGCCACAATATCCTATAGTAGACGCCCGCTACCGAGCGGTCTTGCGTAGTGCATCTGAACAAGCATTAGCCCCATACACAACGACAAGGTCGTAGGTGATGCCCATGAGAACTTTTTACAACTTGCGCACGGGCACGAAGTTAGCTATCGGCTTCGGGACATGTGTGCTGATTCTGTTCGTTGCAGGGACAACAGCGCTGCAGCAGATGGCACATCTCGCGCAGCGCGCCCACCACATCGCGGAGCAACAGCTCGCTATCGCTATCGCTTTCGGTGAGCTAGACGCGAACCTGCAGCGGATGCGCACTCGCGAACGACGCCACATGCAGGCAGTATACAACAGAAAGGACATGCGTGCCGCCGAAGAGGCGGTGACCAAAGACCGACAGTCAGTCGAAGAGAGCATTCAGAAGCTGGAATCCGCACAACTGGACAGGGAAGCGCAGCAGATGCTGTCGCAGTTCAAGGCAGCGTGGCAGGAGTACCTGCCATTGCACCATCAGCTGCTACAGCTCAACCGCGCGGGTAAAGCCGAGGAAGCTACTCAGCTCATGGACGGCAAGATGCGTTCCATCGTGCGCCAGAGGATGGACCCCGTCGTGGAACAGTTTCGCGCCTACGTTCGACAGCGAAGCAAAGAAGCCTCAGCCTCTATCACTGCTGCGTACCGTACGGCGCGTACGAGGACTGTGACGCTATTCGTGATTGCGACGGCAGTAGCGACTCTGCTGGGATGGTTCATCTCGCGATACATCACCTCTGCCATTGCCCAGACTGTGAGAGGGCTGCAGAGCCTGCAGGAACGCGACCTGCACAACCTGCAGGAAGCGATGCGTGCAATGGAAGCGGGCGACCTGACCGCCCAAGTGTTGCCCCAGACGCAGCCGCTAGCGGTTCACACACGCGACGAGTTCGGTCAGCTAGCGCAAGCGTTCAACGCCATGCTCCACAAATTGCAGGAGATGGCGCGCTCCTACAGTAACGCACAGCAGGCGCTGCGCAAGATATTGACAGAGCTTTCGGAAACAGCGGGTACCGTCTCGAGCGCCAGCCACGACCTAGCAACCTCGGCAGAGCAGGCGGGGCAGGCTTCCCAGGAGATTGCGCAGGGTAGCGGTCAGCTTGCACAGCAAGCGAGCGAGGCTGCACGATCCATGGAGAAACTGGAGCGCGCCATCCGCGCCGTACAGGAGAGCAGCAGCTCCCAGAGCGAAGCAGTTGGGCAAACCGAGGAGGCGATGCGCCAGGCAGCGCAAGCGGTAGAAGAAGTTGCTCGTTCCGCGCAGCAGATGGCGGCTTCCGCCCAGCAAGCTAGCGCCGTGGCTCAGCAGGGCGGGCAATCCGTAGAGGAGATGCTGCAGGCGATGCGCCGCATCCAGCAGCAAGCACAGAGCTCCGCACAACGGGTCGCCCAGCTCGACCAGCTGGGGCAGCAGATTGGTCACATCGTGCAAACCATTGAGCAGATTGCTGAGCAGACCAACCTGTTGGCGCTCAATGCGGCGATTGAGGCAGCGCGCGCAGGCGAACACGGTCGCGGTTTCGCAGTCGTCGCCGACGAAGTGCGCAAGCTCGCTGAACAGGCAGGAGCCGCTACCAAGGAGATTGCCTCCCTCATCGGAGAGGTGCGTGTAGGCGTTGAACAGGCAGTGCGCGAAATGCGTGCTACCGCTGAGAGCGTGAACGATGGCTACACGCGCAGCGAGCAGGTCGGTACAGCGCTGCAGCAGATTATCGAGGCAGCACAACAGGTAGCTGGTGAGGTAGAATCGGTCACTGCCATCGCAGAGCAGATGTCTGCCAGCGTGCAGGAGGTGTTGGCAACGGTCAGCACCATCGCCCAAAACGCTCAAGAGAACGCGCAAGTCACCCTGCAGATGGCAATGGGAGCAGAGCAGGTCTCCTCGGCTATCACGTCGGTCGCCAGTGTGAGCGAGCAGACAGCCGCCAGCACAGAAGAGCTAACTGCTACCGCACAGCAGGTCGCCTCTACCGCGCAGGAGCTCTCCAAAACGGCCGCTGAGCTACAACTCGCTCTGGCAGGCTTCAACACAGGCGACTGCTCTGCTCTTGCCGAGTGCATCCGCATCTTCCAAAACGCCCACATCAGCCGTGCCGAACGGCTCAAAAAGGTCCTTCAGGGCACCCTCTCGCTTACCGAAGCGGGACTGGGCGACCACACCACCTGCCACTTCGGCAGGTGGTACTATGGGGCAGGCATGCGCGACTTCGGCTCGGACGCAGATTTTCGCGCCATCGAGGAACCCCACATCCGCTTTCACCAGCTGGAGCGGGAAATCGTGTCGCTGGTAAATCGTGGGCAGCGCCATCAGGCGGAGGCATTGCTCGGCGAGGTCATGCGGATTAAGGGCGAGATTGTCTCCCGCTTGAACACGCTGATGCACACGCTCCAGCAGGCACAGACCGAATCAGTGCGCCGGGCAGCGTAGCAACTTGCCCCACAACAGCCTCCCCCTGAGGGGGGAGGCTGTTCCCGCTCTCTTTACCTTCTCCCAACTGCCAATGAGGCGATACCTTCTGCCATGTCCCCGTAGTGTAGGAACCGAAGATGGCTTCGTCGAATCGGCTATCACCCCATCATAAGAAAGGAGGTTGTGTGCTTCTAGCACACGCAGGGCAGATGGAGAAGTTGCGCTTCGGTGTCATCGGTTTTGGAGGCATGGCGGAGGCGTTGGCGCAACGCCTTCAGCAGTTCGACGACGCCACAGTGGTGGCAGCTGCCGACACCAACCCAGACCGCAAAGTCGCTGCCGATGCCCTTCACGCTACTTTCTACACCGACTATGAGCAGATGCTGCGTCAGGAAGAGCTGGACGCAGTAGTGATTGGCACCCCCTGTGGCTTGCATCTAGAGCCGACGCTGGCTGCCGCGCAGGCGGGGCTGCATATCTTCCTGGAGAAGCCGATGGAGATTTCGGTCGAGCGATGTGACCGCATGAACCGCGCCGCGCAAGAGGCGGGCGTTAAGCTGATGGTGGGGCAGGTACTCCGCCTGTTCCCGCTTTTCCAGAAGTCGCTGGATATCCTCGCGTCGGGCGAAATCGGTAAGCCTAGGGCAATCGCAGCCACCCGCTTCGGCTATGCGCCTATCTTTCACTCCGGCTGGCGGGTGAAGAAGGAGCTAGCAGGCGGTATGCTGCTGGAGACCAATGTGCATGAGCTCGACTACATGCGCGCCGTGATGGGAGAGCCAAAGCAGGTATACGCCCGTACCCTCAACCTATTGGGCAAGATGGAGTATGAGGATGTCGCCTACTTGGTTATCGAATTCCAGAACGGCGGCATCGGTGACCTGGAAGCCAGCCTGTCAGCAGCGGTGGGTGAGTATCGGGTGCACATCATCTGTGAAGGAGGGGCTATCGCGCACGGCGGCTTCGGGGGCACACTGCGTTGGGCGCGCTTCGGTGAGGAGCCACAGGTCGTGACAGTGGAGGAGGCACAACAACAGTATCCCGACCCCTACACGCGCGAGCTGCGCTCGTTCGTGGACTGGGTGCTACACGACCAACCGCCTCTGTTCACAGGCTGGGACGGAAGGCAGGCAGTCGCCATGTGCGAGGCAGCGTACCTCTCGCACGAGCGCGGAGTGCCTGTCGCTGTGCCATAAGGTTTCCTGACGGGTTGTGCGGTGCGAGGAGGCTCTACTCGACCCGTAGTTCTGTGCTGCCGAAGCGCAGGATGTCACCGGGTTGGAGAGGATGTTGCTGCACAGGCTGCCCGTTCACGAAGCTGCCGTTGCGGGAGCCTTCGTCGATGAGCACCCACTGCTCGCCCCAGCGCTCCAGCCGCGCATGGCGTCGGCTCACCGTGGGGTCGAAGTCCAGTAGCACATCCCGCCCAGGTTCTCTGCCGACGGTCAGCTGATTGCCCTGCAGAGGGAACACGGCGCCAGCTCTCGCCCCGCGCAGTACGACCAGCTGCCTAGGTTGGGTGGCGACGGTAGGTTGCACTGTGAAGCCAGCTGACGGAGGTCGCGCAGGAGCGGAGGATACAGGCAACACACTGCATGCGCACTGTCCCGTGACCGGGTCTTTGCGCTCGCCACAGTAGGGACATAAGTAGTCGGGCATGGGGGAACGCGCAGTAGGCTTCTCCACCCGTTCCATTGCTTCGCGTACCAGAGAGCGTGTTGCCTTCTCGAAGAACTGCAGGCGCATAGACGCAATCTGGATGAGGTCTCCGTCTTTGAGCCACGCTT
Organism: bacterium; assembly: GCA_025057335.1. Taxonomy (GTDB): domain Bacteria; phylum Armatimonadota; class HRBIN16; order HRBIN16; family HRBIN16; genus HRBIN16. Next base: position 4,380 of record JANWXG010000019.1, read on the forward strand.
GCTGAACTCGTTGCCCGTTGAGCAGTGTGCCCGCTGGTGCGCCGAGGTCTTCCAGCAAGTGACGATTCTGTTGTCGAACAATACGGGCATGTTGTGGAGCAATCTGCGGGTCGCCGAAGAGGGGAATATCGGCGGATTCCTCCCGCCCGATGATGCAAATGGGCTTGTCCACAGGGTACTCTCTGCCCTCGTTACGCCCCAGAACGACGCGCACCCACGCCGCCTTGAGCGCCTCCTGTACTAGCGCAATGAAGAAACCAATACTCGCCCCCAGAATGGGGAAACCGACCGCTCGCCCTGGCGCGCCAACCTCGACGCGCTCACCGCCCGTCATCGCGAGGTACATCGGCGAAAGGAGCAAGCTGAAAATCTCGAAGGCGACGCCGCCAATCGCGCCGCCGATAGCGCCGCCTACCGTGCTGTGCCACCACCGCTTGATGGAACCCGTAACTGCCCCCACAGCGGCGCCAATCCCCGTGCCGAAGAAAAGCCATCCTAGCGCACGTGGAATGATGTCAAGCAAGAAGTATACCGGAGAGGGGCTGAGCCCCCTGCCGACTGGGTTGCCCAGCAGGTTGCTCAGCGTGCCATACACCGCGCTACCCACATACAGAGCGACCATGGCCCCAGGTAGCCCGACGAGCGCCGCGAGTAGCCCTCTACGCAACGCTTGTGCGGGTTGCCCCCGCGTGAGGCTATCTACCGTGCCCAGAGAGAAGCCATAGCATGCGCCCAGGATTACCGATAGCCAAGCCATGCTGGCGGGGTAGGCTGCCGGGTTTAACAACAACTGCTGATGGTCAATTAGCGGCTCCTGTATCAGGAAAGCGGCTAGCCCCCCTGCTCCCCCCAGCAACAGCCCCAGCAGCAGCTTGCCAGCCATCGCTCACACTTCCCATCGGAAGAAGGTGGCGCCAATCTGTATCTCGTCGCCTGGACGGAGCTGGTGTTCAGTGACCCGCACACCATTCACCCAGGTGCCGTTGGAAGAACCTTCGTCGCGAATGGTCCAGCCGTCCCCCTGTCTCAGCAAGCGAGCGTGACGACGGCTCACCGTGTTGTCGTTGCTCAGTTGAATGGTGTTGCCCGCTTCGCGCCCGATGCTCGCCTCGGAACCAGTGATTTCAAAGATAGTGCCACTGTATGCTCCGCGAGATCCTACCAGTCGTGGCGCTGCCGCTACTGCGGTCGCCGTAGCGGTGGAAGAAGCTGCTGCGGGGGCAGCAGGCGCCACCGAACAGGCACATGCTCCCGTGACGGGGTCTATCGGCTGACCGCAGAAGGGGCAGTGTCCCTCGGGCACGGTAGGCTTTTGCGAAGCTGGTTGGGCGGGCGAAGGCGGCGTCTCCTGCGCCACGTCGATGCCCAGCTTCTTCAGTGCGTCGGGTAAGCTCATCTGCTTCCCTTTCCATAGTCGGTACCCTCCGTAAATCACCCCCGCCAACACCAGCAACCCCAACAGCGTGTTCCACACGGGGAAAGTGCGCGGGGTCGGCGAGGGCGCAGGCGCAGCAGGCTGGGCAGAAGCAGCAGGTTGAGGGGCGGATGAAGCTCCTTCTAAGATAGGAGCACCGCTGGAAATAACCATGGTGAGAGTGACCACAGGGTCGGCGCGCTCCGCCTGAATCTCCGCCTCCTGGGAAGCAGTGAGGTTGTTTCCATAGTTCACCAGTACACTGACCTTGCCCAGCCTCACCCTTTCCAAGGACACGACGCCCCCTTTGGATGGCTCCAGCAGAGCGGCATGGATGGTGTTTTCCGCATCCGTGAGCATGACAAACGCTGCAGCAATGGGCTTGTCGTCAGGTGTTTGCAAGCGCACCTGCACGCGCATGGCGTAACGAAACTGCTCGGGTGTGATGGTTACTGTGGCGTCGTTAGGCTGAGGCGTAACCAGAGCCAAGTTACCAAACTTCATATCATAGACGCCCACGCGCGCCCCCTTCAGGGTCTCCTCGGCGGTGTCGGCAAAACGCTTCTTCAGGGAGGCGATGTCCATCTCCACCTTCCCCCCCACCACCTCAACAGGTGGCAGAAACACCGTCCGACCGTCCGCCGACTCCAACCACACCAGATACTTGCCCTCGCTGGGCACGTTTACAGTCACCTTGTCGGGCAGCGACCAGCACACTGCGCTCCAGAGTAGCATTAGCATCACGCATGCGACTCGAGGCATTGCCTTTTCCCCTCCTTGCCCTTTTGCCTTCCCTCGCCGCCACGGGGTGCGCTACTATCCACAGTATACCAAATTCGGACATCCTTGCCCAGCAGTGTCCTGGTGACGTCTCGCTAGCGGGACGGCGCGGTGTGCAAAAGGTTTCTGCACTCGCGTTGCCGAAATGAGCGAATGCTTCGTGCCAACGTGTGGATGGAACCACTGCCGTGAGGGCGGGAGGAAAAAGCGTTGTAGGATGTCTTATCGCATCGGTTGGTTGCTGATTCTGACAGGTGTCATCGTTTGTCTGCTTGCCGCAGGGGCGCGCTGGCGAGCAGAGGCGCTCAACAAGCGGGTGGGCATCGTGCTGGATGGCGAACAGTTACTGCAGTTCAGCGCCGATACTGGTATGACTTTTTCGCAAATTCTTCAACAGATAAAACGCGCAGGAGCAACTGCTGTTGCCCTGAACGAGCGCAGCGTGGAAGACCTGTTCCGTTCGGGACAGCTCACGTGGGAGCTGTTTCCCAAGTTCCCTGCTCCGATTGCTCGCGCTGCATCCGTCCAGGTGGTGGAGCAGCTCCAGCGGGAAGCGGCGAGCCTACAAGCGAAACCTTCCTTGTGGCGCACGGCATACACGCCATCGCGCAAGAAGCTGCTGGACACTTTGCGGGCTCGACGAGGTATTCTCGTCTACGCTTATACAGATACTGGCGGAGCGGTGGGGTTCGCCCTCGCCATGTCTCCACAAACCTTCCTTCAGATGAGTGCAGGGATAGACCCAGCACTTGCAAGGCAGGTGTCCCAAGCTGGATTGTCTGTGGTCGCACGTCTGAACAACCGCCTCGCATGCAGCCCCTCCCACGTACGCGGTGCGGTCGCTGAGGCGAAACGGATAGGAGCGAAGATTATCATCTTCAGCGGCGACGAGGTGCTGGGGTTTCGCAACCTGATTCCACTCACGGCGCAGGAGATGCGCTCGCGGGGGATATTGTATGGCTCGGTGGAGTTCGGCAAGCAGAAGGGGGACGCCCAGCTGTCCCGAAGACTAGTAGACCATCTGGTGCGGGTGCACAGTATCCCAACCGCTGAGATGGCCAACATGCAACCAGACGAGATGTTGGATCGCTATGTGCGTGCGGTACGTGAGCGAAACATTCGCCTGTGCTACGTGCGCTTGCCCAGTGGTCTCAGCGAGCAACCGATGGAGGGAGCAGTACGATTCTTGGCGCAGCTACGCCTCGCTCTCCAGGAGGCAGGACACCCCGTAGGCGACCCCCGTCCTCTACGCGCCCCTGCAGTACCCGTTTGGATGTGGGCGTTTGCGGGAGGTTCGGCTCTGGTCGCAGGGGTGTTGTTACTGGAACGGCTATTTGCCTGGCGTTCCTCGATCTGGCTAGTGGTGGTAGCGTTTGCGCTGGGGCTGGCGCTCGTGATGGTGGGTGGCGAGACAGGACGCAAGGCGTGTGCGCTGGTGGCAGCAATCGCTTTCCCGACCCTAGGGTTCCTCTACGTGACGCTCCCCACGCGCGCTCAACGTCCCTTGTTCCTCGCGCTCGGTGCCTCTGCGTTCCTCACGCTGTTCAGCGTTGTAGGCGGGCTGCATGTGGTTGCCCTACTCGCCTCGCTTCCGTTCATGGTCAAAGTAAACCAGTTTGCTGGTATCAAGCTGGCGCACCTAGTGCCGTTGCTGCTAGTCGCTTGGGCGTACGTTCTGGAAACCATCCACGCCAGCTCGCCAGCAGATGTCTGGCAGCGTGTACGTCAGCAGTGGAAGCAGATAGCCAGTTATCCTGTGACAGTGGGGCTGGCGGGGGCGACGCTGGTGGTACTGTTTCTGGTGGCTCTGTTGCTCATGCGCACAGGCAACGAGCCAGGCGTTGAGGTATCTGCGCTGGAGATGAAGATGCGCGGGTGGTTGGAGCAAAACCTGCACGTGCGTCCTCGTACGAAAGAGTTTCTGATAGGACATCCTGCGCTGATACTGGCTCTGGCGCTGGCTTGGGCAGGCGTTCACAGAGGGGTATGGGTTCCGTTGTTGCTGGTTGGAGTGCTCGGACAGGTGTCGGTGGTGAACACACTCTGTCATATCCATACGCCTTTAGCGCTCTCTCTGCCGAGAATCTTGTTGGGTTGGGCACTTGGTGCTACAATAGGGGTGCTGGCGTTCTTGGCGTTGTCTTGGGCGAAGAAGGCGGTGCGCAGGTGAGAAGGCAGGGCATCCTCGTTTGCGGTTACTACGGCTTTGGTAACCTGGGAGACGAAGCGGTGCTAGCAGGGTTGCTGCAGGGCTTGCGGCAAGCAGGTTACACTGAGGGCACCATTGTGATGAGTGCGAACCCTGCGCTGACAGAGCAAGAACACAGTGTCGCTGCAATACTGCGCACGCACCTTCCCACAGTATGGCGAGCGCTACGCCGAGCTCGGATATTCGTACTAGGAGGAGGGAGTCTGCTTCAGGATACCACCAGTGCGCGTTCCATCGTCTATTATCTCGGCGTGCATGCCCTAGCGCGTCGTGCAGGATGTCGTATCGCGTGGATAGGGCAAGGCATCGGTCCGCTGAGGAGAGGCTGGGCGCGGCGGTGGACGGCACAAGCTGCTCGCCAAGCAGCAAGGGTAGTGGTGCGCGACCCGCTTTCCGCACAGCTTTTACGCCAGTGGGGCGTGCCGCAAGTTCAGCAGGGAGCAGACCTCTCCTTCTTGCTGCCAGAAGCAAATATGGTAAGAGGATGGCAAATTTTGCAACAGCTCGGAGTGGAACGGGACGAGATGGTGGTGGCGTTCGCTCCACGGCAGTGGGCAGCTGGACAAGAATCGCTCGTCGAGTCTCTTCGGCAGATTGCACGTTACGTCCAGAAGGTGTGGGGAGCGCAGGTGCTGCTGTTGCCGATGCAGCCTTCACGCGATATGATTCTAGTTAAGGAGATTGCAGCGGGCTTGTCAGGAGCGGTCGTGCTCTCAGCACCGCTCCGCGTGCAAGAGGTACAGGCAGTGCTCTCTTGTTGTGGCTTGGTGGTGGGGATGCGCCTGCACGCGCTGATGTTGTCCGCTGCGTCGGGGGTGCCCGCGCTCGCCCTGAGCTACGACCCGAAGGTGCGGGCCTTTTGGGAGCAGGTGGAGCCGAGGGACGTGATAGACCTGCCAGAAGTGGACGTGGGCGCGGTGCAGCAGCGCCTGTGTCAAATATGGGAGCAGTACCCTGCGCTTCGCGAACGAGTGCAGGCGTTTGCCGAACAGCAGAGGAAGCTGGCGCAGTGTAACATCGAGGCGTTGCACCAGCTGGACTCGTGAGGGGGGAGCACCATGCGCTGGCGTAGCGGGCTGTTTCTCATTTTGGTATGGCTGCTGTTCACGGCGACCTGTTCGGCTCTGCCCATTGAGGAGCCTCTCCCGCCTATTTCAGCAGATGAACTGCGCGAGGCGGCGTCGCCCTCGCTATTTCGCAAGCGTATTCCCCCGCGTCGCATAGAAGACTGGCTGCGTCCTGGAGGAGGCTCTCCAACCACTCCACCCGAAGTGCCTCCACCTCGCCACCGTCCGACGCCTACTCCAACGCAGGAAGAGGCGACTACGCCACGTACTGCGCCGCGCAAGCCTGCGGAGAATGCACGGCGGGCGCGTGACCCCTTCCGCGCGCTCTCGGAGGAGTTCAATCGCAAAATCCAGCTCAGTGGCAGCAAAAGGATTGGCTTCCACATTGTACGCATCAGCGGGGACCGAAACGCCTACCGCGACTCCTACTACTTTGGTCAAGGAGGAAACACGGTCACCGACTTTACCGAGCTCTCCATCATTGGCACGAAGGTGTTCGACCTGTTTAACTTTAACTGGCGCCTGACGAATACCCCCTTCGGTACCCCTCAGGACAGGCGGTTCTCTATCAACTACGAGCGAGGTGGCACCCGCATTGACCTAGGAGATATTACCGCTGCGCTGGGAGGCAATGAGCTGGTCTCGTTCAACAAGACGTTGCGCGGCGTCTACCTCAGCACGCGCCTCAGCTCTGCTCTGCCTCTGAGGATAGGCGGTGTCTTCAGTGAAACACGAGCTACCGCCCGCACGAGTGTCATCTACGGTAACGACAGCGGCGGTCCCTACTACCTGAACGCTAGCCAGATACTGGATGGTTCGGAGCGCGTGCGGGTAGACGGTCGCGAAATGGTACGCGGCAAAGACTACGAGATCGACTACTTCACCGGGCTGCTCACTTTCAAAGAGGGTATTATTATCCCGCGTACCTCTACGATTCTGGTGAGCTTTGAAGCAGAAGGTTATAACGAACCTTCTGGCAGGCTCACAGGATGGCGTGTAGAAGCGCCTCTGGGTTCACTCAACTTGGGTGTCATTTCGCTGCGTCAGGACGCGCGTACCTCTACCGGCTTGCGCACGAAGACCGAGAGGTTCTACGGCTACGGCAACCCGTTATCGCCGTATGAGCTACAGTATCCCGTAGAACCTGGCAGCGCGGTCATCGCCACCGTAGATGGCGTCCCCCAGCAGCAGGGCACGAAACGGGGTGAAGGGGACTTCTTCGTAGACCCCGATATCCCCTACCGGGTTTATTTCAATCGTGCTGTTCCCGCCACCAGCATTATCAGCATCACCTACATACCGCGCCTCACGGGGAACGCCACGCTAGGTTCACGGCGAGTCACGGGTTATGACCTCAACTGGCAGCTGGGTCGTCTTGGCAGCCTGGCTTTCTACTTGGCGCGCAGTCAGGCGCAACGCGGCAACAGTCTCATCACGGGACAGGGAAAGATGTTGAACGCGCGACTGGACTTTGGCAAGTTGCGCTGGAATATGCTGTGGCGGGATATCGATCCTGATTTCGTAACGGTGGAGAGCGTCGGCTTCCGACGACAGGAGAAGGGTTACAGCCACTCCTTCGAATACACGGGCGACTCTCGCTTGAGCGCCCGCCTGACCCTCGACCGCATGCAAGTTCCCGACTACCTGGGCAGCTACCTGAGTGGTTCCCAGCGCACAGGTAGCGCTTCCGTGCAGAATACTGCCTTCGACGCCACCCTCACCTTGCCCAGAGCGCCGCAGGTGCGTCTGTCTTGGCTGAGCCAGCGCAGCCTGTCAGGGGCGTATGGCTCCAGCGAGAACCAGAGCCGCACCCTCAGCCTGACACACCAGCTGGGGAGGGTCTCCCTGAGTGTAGACCTGCTAAGTACCCGCGCTAGCAGCACGAGCACCTTCGCGGTCGGCGGTAACCCCACCACGAACACCTACAGCAGCTCCAGCAATACGCTGCGCCTGACCTGGAGCTGGAACCAGAGTGAGAGGTTAGCGCTCAATGGGGTGCTGGCGCGGGCGCAGACGCGCTCCGCCAACAGCAGCAGCAATGCCCAGGATGTGAGCGTTGGCGTCCGATGGAACCCCTCTCGCTCCTGGAGCATTAACTACCAATATAGCGTGCGCGATTCGGGCACCATCTCCAACACGGGCGGCTTCATCGGAGGCAATCTGGGTGGTTCATTCATCGGTCCCGGAGGCTATCAGTCTGGTTGGGGAATCGGCTACGGTGCTGGTGGAAATTACAGCGGAGGCTACTACAATCCGATTACCAGCGGGCTGACCTACTCCAGTATCGGCGTGAAAAACCGCTCGCATAATCTAACGGTGAGCTTCACCCCCAGCGACCGGCTGTCGCTCGACCTCGGCTACATGCAGCAGCTGAGCGCAGGTGACAACCTGACCAACACCGACATGCAGGGGCTGAACCTGAGCGCGAACTACCGCCTCTCGGAGAAGAGTAGTATAGCAGTGAGCTATACTCGCCAGAATGTGAGCTATGTGGGTTCCAGAGACGGTGCGAACACCGACATCCTCTACTTCACCTTCCGTACCGAGCTGGTACGCAATCTGCTGCTGAATCTGCAGGCGCAACGGATGAACTCTGCCAGTCTGTTCAGCCTAGGCGGGAGTGGTCAGCGACAAGCACAGAAGATGCTGGCGTATTCACTCCGGCTGGAGTACCCCTTTGCCCCGCGTCAAAGCCTCTTCTTGGAACATCGCTTCTCCGACGTGCAAGGCTTCTTTGGCAGCGTTGACCGCGATAGCGCACTGGGATACGAGTACGAAATCAACCGTTACCTAGCGTTCACTCTCAGCGTCCGCCTGCAGGAGCGCACCAACCGCGACACCCAGTACGCCGGGTACAATTACAAGGCGTTTACCCTCGACGCCGACCTGAGCGCAAGGTTCTAGCCACCCGGAGGCACGAGGTGGTCTCAGGCTACGACGCTAGGCGCATCGCCTCCCGTCGTACCTAAGAGCCGTCTTCCTGTAGCATTGGACTATCCGTCAGGACTTCGCTGCACGTCGTCGCCGTAGCAACCCCGCTAGCCCCAGCCCTAGCACACCAATGCCAGCGGGCTCTGGTACCACCGTGATGTCGTCCAGGTAGAAAGTGTAAGGTCCAACCTGACTGCTATCAGCAGGCGTGATGGCGAGATGTTCCAGCACTACCTTACCTGTGGTAGTGTTCAACACGCCGTTGCTACCGGCGACTGGAAAGGTGAGCACTGGCTCGTTTGGAACGTCGAAGGTGACCTTGACCCACTGCCCCTTGACGCTGACCAGTTTGCCCTGCGGGGCGTTGCCTGACTTGGTAGGTGCTCCGACGAACTCGATAGGTCCGGAGGTGCCACCATTGGCGCCAATATTACCGGTGGGGTTCGTCTCACGGACACCAAGCGTCAAGCGGATGTCGGGAGCGCCCACTGGCACATACACCCACAGGCTGAGCGGTAGAGCCGTGGAGATAATCGGATTGGGGAGGTTTGCCGTGTTAAAGGTAGTCAAGCGTACCCAGGGGTTCGTCTGAGCTGCCTTAAACTGAAACGATACCTTCAGCGATTTCGTGCCCGAATACGCCTGTTCGTTGCTGATAGCGGATAGGTTCGGAGAGGTCTCCAAAAAGCCGCTGGTAGTACCAGAAAATGTCGGCTGGCGGAACATCACTTGTCCGTTCGCACCTAAGGGGTATGCCTCAAAATCCGTGAGCAGCCAAGGCTGCGCTGAGGTTCGCCCCGCACTCAGGGCAAGTGCCGCTACGAAAATCACGCACCACTGTCGCATCGGACGAGAACCTCCTTTCGCCATGTGAGCAAAGTGGAACGCCTTGCGATATCGTGTCCACTATAGCATGACGAACCGAGGCTGTCAATCATATCAGGCGAAGCAGAAAAGATTCTGGTATTCTTGACAGGATATGAGCATATTCTTACCACACCTGTTACACCTGTCTCCCTGGCAGTGCTCTGCACCACCGTTGAGGCGCTTTGGTGGCGCCACGCTTCAGAAACAGCCCGTGTCGCCTCAGCCCCCTGACAGCAATGAGGGATCTCTAGGATGCTTTTCCGACGCTTGCCGTGACAAGATAGATGCAGACCTACCGTCGTGCTGAGTAGCTTCTTACAAGGTTAAGGTTAAAAGGGGGCTAGTCATTTAGTGAGAATAAGACTCATTATCAATTTTTAACTAATACAAAAATATATCTTTACATTAAAAAACATTTGTTGTATAATGAGGTTGAAAACCATTCCGACGAGGAGGACAACGATGCGAACCTTACGAGGCACGAACAGGCGCGCGTTCACACTCATCGAGTTACTTGTAGTGATTGCGATTATCGCCATACTGGCGGCGATACTCTTCCCCGTCTTCGCGCAAGCGCGCGCAAAGGCGCGACAAACAGCCTGTCTCAGCAACCTGAGGCAAATCGCCCTCGCTACGGCGCTGTACGCTCAGGACTACGAAGCCTTTCCCGCCTTCTCCTACGTCACGGCAGGGCAGCAAATCCGCTGGTACAACCTGCTGGAGCCTTACACCCGTAGTCAGGCTCTGTTCACCTGCCCCTCTCTTCCTCACCTGAAGTTCGGACGCAACATGGGTTACGGCTACAACTATCAGTACCTCGGTAACTCGCGGGTCAACTGCTACAATGTGCCGGTGACTGAATCTCAGATTGAAGCCCCTGCTTTCACCATCGCCGTCGCCGATAGCCAGGGCACGGGAACCCGTCCCTGCGATAACGATGACCCCACCGATGCCGATTACATGAACCTCGAGTGTCTGGGCAACCATGGTTACAGCATTGATCCGCCCGTGTTACCCCCATGCAAGGCAGGAGGCGGACCGAACAGGTACTCCTCTGGTGGCACACCAGGCTTCCGTAGCCCAGTACACCCTCGCCACAACGGCGGAGCGAACATCGCCTTCGTAGACGGTCACGCCAAATGGATGAGGGTGGACGAGCTGGAGATGGATAACCGCTGGTGGAACGGAAGATATCCCGACCCCAATCCGTAACAGCAGTGGGGCGAGGATACTCCCCTCGCCCCGCTCTGCTTCATGCGCCTGGGGATGTAAAAAAACAGGTCGTTGCGCCAGAGGCAGGATAGCTGCCCTAAAAGACTACGGTCGGAGAGTAATCTCCACTTCCGCTTCGCCTTGTATCTGCAGAATCAGGTTGCCCCCCTCTGGCAGGTACTGGTGCGGGCTACGGAGCGGGACAGGCTGACCATTGACCTTCACCTGCGGCGGCATACTACACCCGTTGACCAGCACGAAGCACGGTCTCTCTGACCAGCACCGCACGCGAAATCGGCAAAGCCCCTTTCGGTCGGCGAGCACAGTGATGGCACCTGCCGCGTGCACGATCAAACCACTCTGGCGCAGCACTTGGTAGTCGTATATCGCGGGCAGACCGTATAGCCGAATGGCATTTGCCTGCACTGTACCTGGGTTGATAGCGGGACCGTCGCTGCGCTGCTCGCGCAGGTGGTAGAAGTCGGGCAGCAAGCCCTGGCGGTCGCGGTCGTCCTGCTTCCAGGTATGCTGGATACCCGCTGCTGTGATGCCGTCGGCAATCCGTTTCCAGTGAGCTCTCGGCTCCAGCCGCGCCAGCCAATAGAGCGCGTCCGCATAGACGAGACCGCACCATTGCACGGGCAGCCCAAACCAGACAGGCATCGTCCATCCTGTTGCCCCTAGCACGGGAATGGTACTGTACGGCCCGACAGGTTGACCTGTAGGGTTGATGAGATAGGGAAACGGCACACCTGTCCACGCCCAGTAGCGCGCCCGCCGCAGAAATTCAGGATTGCCTGTGAGCTCATAGCCCAGCACGTACGCCCTCACGATGTGCGCGGAAGCGAGGATGTCTGGCGTGTGCAGGGGTACCTCCCAGGTTTGCGCCCCGCGCGGCACGGTGTTGTCGAAACGGCGAAACTGCTCCAGCCGACGGATGCCCTCCGCAATCAGCTGCTTATCGCCTGAGTAGATAGCCATCTCCAGCAGGCGCACGAGCACTGCAGCGGTCAGCCCGTTGGCGGTGCGCTCCCAGTGAGTACGGGCGTAGTCGGGAGAGCCGGGACGGGGTTCAAAGAGCACTGTGCCATCGGGCTGGAAGGAGCGTAGCGCCTCACGCGCAGCGTTACGCGCCGCCTGCACGCTTTCCGCTACCCCGCCGTATATCAACGGCGCGACCGGGAACGCTACATGCGATACCCGGCTGAACAGATACTGCTCCTTCGGCACGACAGCGATGGCTTCTCTCGCTGCCTGCCGCAGTCGGCTAACGGTCTGAGCGTCGCGCAGGTGCGCGGCAATCCACTCCATCCATACGGCGGCGTCGGCGGCGGGTTGTGCTCCGAAGCCCGGCCATACGGCGTGGCGATACAGATTGCCCTCGCGGATTTTGGAGTCCAGCCACCCAGCAGCTGCCAGCCGCAGGTATGCCTGCGCGTCCAGCCCCGTATCTGGCACAGGCGGTAGCCCACGCAGGCGCACATACTGCTGCACTGCGGGGACGACGGTATCGCCCTCTCCCCCGATGAGGGTAGCGTCCAGCACCAGCGGCACATTCGCCTGCAACGTCTCGGGGAAGTAGGGCAGAAGGCTACCCTCCTCGCGGTTCTCGCCGTTGGAACCGGGGTAGAGCACACCCATCACATGCCCGCCAGAACGAAAGATGCGGTCTGGCGAATCGAACAGCGCGCTGAAATAGGCCGCAGGTTGCCATATCAGCCCTACGTATCTCCCCTGCGCCTGCACTACCATGAGTGGAAGGGTGATTTTGAGTGTGTCAGGAACTTGACGCTGAGATGCAGGACCAACTACATCCGCTTCCGAGCTGCTCGGTTCGTTCTCCAGATACTCTAGACCGGCAAATAGTGCCTGCCCCTTCTCCTCCCCGAAGGAGCCTGCGCCCGGAAACAGCACCAGCAGCGGCAGGAAGTATACAGGTCGGTCGCGGTCTACGGTGACTACTGTGCGCACGTCGATGGCGTCCTTCTGGCGAGACGGGGAGAATACCTGCTCTATCTTCCACGCTGCACGGTCAGGGTCAGTGAAGGTATAGGTCAGGCGTAGCCTGTTCGGCTCTCGCGTTATCCTGCCTTCTCCGACTTCCGCGAGGGAGAGCCAGCGGGGGGTGCCGTCTGCCTCATAGCAGACCTGCAGAGCGTTCCAGCCGTATGCCATCGGCTGCCCGTCCACCAGCACGCCGAACCCGCCAGGCTTCGCCTCGTACAGACGCAGCTCGACCCTGCCCGACTGGACTGCAGCTTCCCCACCCAGCTGCGTGGGAAGGATAGGCGGCAGCCAGCGAGGAGGTTGCGGAGTTACTCTGGGCGAGAAGCGTATGTAGGCGACGACACACTTGCCCGACGTGCCAGGCGGGTCGATGCGTATCCAGGCGCGCGGTCCCAGCGGCGGCAAGGGTATCCGCAACGTTATCCAATCGGTGGTCGCCACAGGGCGACGCACGGAACGTTCCTCCGCAGTGCCTTGACCTGCTCGTGCGTAGAAGATTTGCAGTGTTCCTGCCTGCTCGCTCCTGAGCCGTATCTCCAGCCAGAGGGGGACATTTTCGGGAAAATCGCGCACAGGGCCGTGCGTGTAGGGGTCGTATCCGCTAATCTCGATGACCATTCCCTCTGGCGACGCACTGAGGCGGGAGATGTGGTGTGTGGGCTGCCACTCCGCCACCGTCTCAGCACGAGTGAAATCGAAGGAGGGCAATGCCTGAGGAGACTGCGCTACACACGCGACGCACAGGAGCATGCCCATCACACACCACACTATTGCCGAACTACACTGCATCGTATCTGGTTCCTCCTACTAACAATAGAGTCTTCGCTTCCTGCAGGGAGAAGAGTCCTTAAAAGGCACGCAACAGAGCACTCGCGGCTTACCCCTCGATACTTGCCATGCGCTACTATCTCCTGCCGAGGTATAATGGAAGTATGAAGAACCCTTTCCCCGGCATGAACCCATATCTGGAGCGCTACTGGCGGGATGTACATGCTTCATTCATTGTGTACGCCCGTGAGGCGCTGCAGACCCAGCTTCCCCCGGGCATGGTTGCACGCATCGAGGAACGTGTGTACGTGGACGTGCCGCAGGATGGTATCCATCGCATCATCTATCCCGACGTGCACGTCTCCGAGCAGCGAGAGCCCTCTAGAGGCGGGGCGGCTACTGCGACCGCCGTGCTGGAGCAAGTGGCAACCCAGAGGTTCATCGTCGAACTGGAAGAAGAGCCCATCGCTGAGACCTACATCGAGATTGTCGACTTGTCGGGTGGGAAGGTCATCACCATCATAGAGGTGCTCAGCGTGGCGAACAAATTGCCCGGGGAGGGACAGGAGGTCTACCTGCGCAAGCAGAGAGACGCGATAGAGGCGGGCGTGAATCTGGTGGAAGTAGACCTGCTGCGCACGGGGCAATGGGTGCTCAGCGTTCCGGTGGGCAAGATTCCGCCCGAACGCCGCACCCCGTACTTTGTGGTTGTGTTCCGCAGCGGACAGCCGAAGCGGCGAGAGATCTATCCCATCGCGCTCAACCAGAGGCTGCCGCAGGTTGCCATCCCCCTACGTCCTGAGGACCAGGACGTGATACTGGACCTGCAGGAAGTGCTCAACCGTTGCTACGAGGTGGGGCGATACGACCAGTGGATAGACTACTCTCAAGACCCCGACCCTCCCTTGCCTCCCGAAGGGGCGCAGTGGCTGCAGCAGCTTCTGGTGGAGAAGGGAAAACGAAGCCAAAAGTCCGCACGATAGCCTGAAGTGTTTTCCATGTGGTATCGGGGCTTTTGAGAAGACCACAGGCTCACCAAAAGATATCCCCACGCATCCCAGGCAAGGTCTATCTACTGCTTTGCTCCCCTCTCGGCGGAGAGGGGAGCAACACGTTCTATCGTTTGGTTGGGCGCACCGGTTTACCTGCGCAGCCGCCGCAATGCGATGCCCGCTACCCCCAGGGTCAGCACGAGCAAGCTGGATGGCTCTGGTACGACCGCTACACCGTAGAACGCCATGTAGCTGGGCACCAGGTCGTCACTGACGTGTCCATACAGGTCGCCGTCGGAAGCCACCTGCAACACGCGGGCGCGCGCTGCTGGGTCGTTCCATTGACTAACTATCCCAAAGTAGCGCACGGGATTGCCAAACTGGTTAACCTCATAGGCGTACACGTTGCCGTCCACCAGGTCCATGATGAAAGACAACCACACCTTGTCCACTCCAGCGAAGGTAGGCGTGTCGAGCCAGAATCCCTGCGTGACAACGCCTGCCCAGCCAGGCTGGCTCGGGCTGTAGCGAGGGGTCACCTCGTCCCAGAACCACACGTTGTCCGTCTGCCAGCCAATACGCGCGCGGTCAAAGTAGAAGTCGAAGCGGAAGA
>JANWXG010000001.1 GCA_025057335.1 bacterium
TTATACGTGCGGCGCACATAGGCAGCGATGGCTTCGTCGATCTCGTCGCCAGCGATGCGGATGGAACGACTCGCTACAATGCCCGAAAGGGAGATGACTGCCACCTCCGTCGTGCCGCCCCCGATATCCACGATCATGGAACCCGTTGCCTCTTCCACAGGCAAGCCCGCTCCGATGGCGGCTGCCATCGGCTCTTCAATCAGGTATGACTCCTTGGCGCCCGCCTTTTTGCAGGCATCCATCACTGCACGACGCTCCACCTCGGTCACGCCACTGGGGATGCCGACCACCACGGTGGGCGCTGCCCACGAACGCCGATGCACCTTCTGGATAAAATAGCGGAGCATCTTCTCGGTCTGGTCGAAGTCGGCAATCACACCGTCCTTCAGAGGGCGAATCGCTACGATGTTTCCCGGAGTGCGCCCCAGCATCCGCTTCGCCTCTTCGCCGACCGCGAGAACCCGTTTCGTGTCCTTTTCAATCGCCACCACAGAGGGCTCACGGAGCAGTATCCCTTTGCCTCGCACGTGCACGAGCGTGTTCGCCGTGCCGAGGTCAATCCCCATATCTCGCGAGAAACGCCCTAATAGCCTCTTCCAAATCGCCATGCGAACCTCTTCACCTCTCCCCCTGCGCGATACACCAGTATATCATAACATAAAACAGGGCGAGGCGCACACCTCGCCCTGCGCCCAGAGGCGCCTAATGCCCGCTACCGCCTCCGCCTTCCAGTTGGATGGCGCGGTAGCCTCCGATGGAGCGATAATACAGGAATTGCAAGCCAAACAGCACCACCAGAATCACGGGCAGGATAGCGACGTAACGGAAGGTCATCGCCGCCCCCTGACGCAGCGCCTCCTTAATGACTTTCGCTTGCTCCGCCGCGGTGGCATCGCCCTGCTCCGCTCTCTGGATAATCTCCTGCGATTTCTCCGGGCTGAACTTACCGTCCACCACGACGACCTGTCGGATTTCGGGGGTAAGGTGCTGGATGGTGTGGTGGTCATAGATGCGTCCCATCGTGGGTCCTGCCACGCCCGCAGCGATCATCCCTGTAGCGCCCATTACCGCTAGCAGGAACTCGCCTCCGCGCGGGTACCGCTCCGAGGTGATGCCCAGCATGGTGGGCCAGAAGTACGCCTTGCCGATACCGAACACTGTTGCCGCTGCAAAGGCGGCGCCCGCAGTGAAGGAATAGCTTAGCCAGTACAGCCCAGCTGCTGCCAGCACGGCGCATATCGCTAACAGCCCCACTGGCGTGAAGAACCTCGCGAGAGGTCCAGCAAACAGACGCAGCACAAACATCAAGCCCGCCGTATATACCAGGAACAGGATGCCGCGAATGCCTACTGTGTCGGTCAGCACGGAGCCGACCCACTGGTCAGGACCCAGTTCGGTGATGGCAGTCATACACATGCACAGCATTAGCAGCAAGACGCCTGGACGCAGTATCTCTTTAAACATGTCTGCAGTGGAGACGCCTGAGGCAGCGCGCTCGGTGGGCGGAAACTTCTCCGTCCAGATCATCGCCCCGTAGATGAGGGCGGGGATGATAATCATACCGTAGCGCACCTGCCAGCCTGCCTGGAACAGCTCCGCCAGCGCCGCGGTGAGCAGACCGCCGATAACTAGCCCTCCAGGCCACCAGGCATGTAACACGTTCAGCTTATGCGTCTTGTCCTCGGGATACATGGTAGCTGCCAGTGGGTTGATGACCGCCTCCACCGTGCCGTTCGCTAAGCCAATCAGCAGGGTGGACGCCAACAAGATAGGGAAGCCGAACTGTGGCGACAGGATGGTAAAGGCGACCCCTAAAATGTGTCCGATGCACGCCAGCTTCAGCAGCCTGCCCATGCCGATGATGTTACACAGGGGTCCGACAATCAGGATGGCTATGGGGAAGCCCCAGATGCCCATCAGGTTCACGATGCCCTGTTGCTCATGGCTGATGTCGAAGGCGACCCCCAACTCCTTCAGAATGTCTGCACGAATGGAGAAAGCCATCGCCGTGGTGACCAGCGCGATGCAGCTGGCGACGAACAGCTTCTGGCGATGGTAGGTCTCGGAAGAACCGTGTGCGTTCAACTCCCTGCCTCCTTTGATGGAAATGTATTTACCCCTCTACCTCTTAGGCTGACTGTACATTCTCGCCGACTATCTCCTTCCCCTGCTCCCCAATTGCAGCGGAGTGTCTGCCCATGTTACAATGGAGGCGAGAAGAGGAGGAGGTTCGTTGCCATGCCGGTGATCAAGCAGAGTATCTGGATTCAGGCGCCTGTGGAGAAGGTGTACGCAATTGCCCGTGAGGTAGAGCGTTTCCCTGAGGTGATGCCTGACCTAGAGTCAGTGAAGGTTTTGGAGCGAAGCGAAGACGGTTCGCGCACCGTCACCGAGTGGACAGGGCTGGTGCGGGAATTCAACAACATGCGTGTGAAGTGGACAGAGGAAGACCTCTGGGACGACGCCGAACACACCTGTCGGTTTCGCTTGCTCAAAGGCGACCTGCAGCGGATGGAGGGTGAGTGGCGTTTCGTCGAGGAGAACGGTGGCACGCGCTTCCTCTCCCGCCTGGAGTACGAGTACAACGTGCCGCTGCTGGGGGCGCTGGTCAAGAACCTCATCCACAAGAAGCTAGAAGAGAACGTGCAGATGGTGCTGGAAGGCATCCGCAGGCGAGCGGAAGAGGGGCTACATGCCTGACGGATGGTGCTCTACCCCTTGGAGCAGCTGTTGCACCTCGTTCAGTATCTCGACAATCCTATCCGTCGCCTCGAGGATACGCTGCACGTATCCCTGTTGCTGTGGAGTGAGGTCTTCGTCGCCTAACAGTTCAGCGAAGCCGACAATGGCGGTCAACGGGGCGCGGATGTCGTGGCGCAGTCGTGTGAGCACGGCGTTGCGCACTTCGTGCCAGCGGGCAGGCGTCCCAGAAACGTTGCCTGGCATGGGCGGGAACCTCCTCGCAAGAGATGGCTTCTGATAAAGAGTATAGCAGCTCGTGCAGGGAGAGACCAGTGGGCAAAGAAGTGAGCGGAGCCAGATGAGCGAAGAGCAGCTCCAATGGTGGCAGAAGATGCTCTTGCCGTTTTCGGTGCTGTATGCTGCGGGACTGGAGGTCTATTTGTGGTGGAGGCTGCCTCGACAGTTCCGAGCGCAGGCAGTGGTGATTTCGGTAGGCAACCTGTCGTTGGGGGGAACGGGCAAAACGCCGACGGTCATCGCCATCTGCCGCTACTTGCAGCAGAGCGGACGGAAGGTAGGCATCCTCA
The DNA here is from genome assembly GCA_025057335.1 of bacterium. Taxonomy (GTDB): domain Bacteria; phylum Armatimonadota; class HRBIN16; order HRBIN16; family HRBIN16; genus HRBIN16. The sequence continues at coordinate 3,270 of JANWXG010000001.1, forward strand.
GCCGGGGGTATGGCGGCACCATGAGCCGCGCGGGCGGAGTAGTCTCCGACGGACAACGGGTACTGGCGACCGCAGCCGAAGCGGGAGACGAACCGTTGCTGCTTGCCCGAAAGCTGCCCGGAGTGGTAGTGCTGGTAGGCAAGGATCGCCGTAAGACCGCCCGCCGAGCAGTGGAACAGTTCGGGTGTGAGGTTCTGGTACTGGATGACGGGTTCCAGTACTGGCAACTGCATCGCGATGTGGACCTGGTGTTGTTAGATGGAAAGCGCCCCTTCGGGAACGGCTGGACGCTGCCCGCGGGCACGTTACGCGAACCCGCCATACACCTGCAGCGCGCCCATGCACTGCTAATACAGGGAGGCTCCGCTCAAAGTATCACGCAGAGCTTTCCTCTTCTCCCGTGCTTCCTCTGGCAAAAGTCTCCCGTCAGCATTCGTTCACTCTACCATGTCCACACCTGCTCCCCCGCGCATCTCCTACAGGGTAAGCGAGTGTTCGCCTTAGCAGCTATCGCCAGTTTCGACTCGTTCCCCGCCCTACTCGCCCAACTGGGCGCGCAGATAGCCGGCACGTGGAGCTTACCAGACCATTATCGCTACACTGCCCGTGACGTGACTGAGGCGCAACAGCGTGCGCGTGCCTGTCGCGCAGACGCCATCGTGGTGACAGAGAAGGATGCGGTTAAACTGGAGGAGATGGACAGCCTGCCGCAAGAGATACCCTTCTGGGTGCTGGATATCGAGGCGCAGTTCTCCCAGGGGTTTTGGCGCTGGCTGGACGCCCAGATACGCACTGCAGAGCATGCCCATGCGCATCAGACCGTTTGAAGGGAGGCCGGGTGCTAAAGAGAGACATGATGCCACCGTTACCTCATGCCCCGCAGGCGCTGCGTCTGGCGCGTCGTGCACTGGAGGCAGCAGCCCGCGGTGAACAATACCGCCTGCCCGATAACCTGCCCCCCGAATGGACGTCGCGCCGTGCGGGAGTATTCCTCACGCTGATACGGCGGAACCGGCTGCGCGCCTGTTGGGGTACCCTAGAGCCGCAGCAACGCCACGTGGCGGAGGAGATTGTCGCGGTGGCACAGGGGGTGCTCACGCGCGACAAGCGCTTTCCGCCCCTGCGTGCGGACGAAATCGGGGAGGTGCGTCTCATCCTGACGCTTGTCGTTAGCCCGCCCCAACCTGCTTCCCCTGTCCAAATCCAACCGCGCGAGCACGGAGTGCTGGTGCGACGCGGAGAGCGCAGTGCAGTCGTGCTCCCGCACGAAGGACGCACGGTGCGCCGCATGTTGAGCATGGCGAAGCAGAAGGCAGGTATTCGCGCAGGAGAGCCGATAGAGGTGTATGTGTTCCGAGTATACTCTGTACAAGAACCTCCTCTCACGCGCTAGGGGACCAGCATCCGCAAAGGCATCGCTGCAGGCAACGAGGAGGCAGACCGATAGGTCCGCCCCCCGAGTCGCGGCTGCTTCAGCTACATCGCCTTGTTAACGATGTCGCTCAGCGACACCACGCCTAACAGCTGGTGTTCGCCGATAACAGGTGCCCGGGACAGCCCCGTGTTGGCAAGCAACCGCGCCACGTACTTCACGTCCAGATTGGGATTGACTACCACCAGTGGCTTGGACATTACTTCGTGCACCTGCACCGATTGTGGGTCGAGCCCCTTAGCGACGACTTTGTACACGATGTCGCGTTGGGTGAGGATGCCGTAGGCGTCGTCCTCACTGCGTCGCTCCACAATCAGCGAGCGCACCCCCTTCTCCTTCATCAGCGCGACCGCTTCCGCCACGGTGGCGGTGCCCTGAATGGTGACCACCTCGGTGGTCATGATGTCTTTCGCTTTTGGCATGGTAAGCCCCCCCTTTCGCGCGTGCTGGGATATGTTGACCTGCACGATATGAGCCGGGCAACCTCTTTTCATTTGTTTTGCGGGAGCTCTAGCAAATCTATTATACGATGTGACGCCAAGAAAAGCAACAGACTCCTATCGATACCGCAGCCGCGCTCAGCATGCCCGCAAGAGCCTAGCTGTTGCGCGAGTTATCTTGCACACGACATGGCGTTGTGGTGTATTATAAGAGGGACGTCTGGGAGGTGCGTACATGGCAATCATCGAGGTGGAGCGGCTCTCGAAGACATACGTAACCCACAAGAGAGAGCAAGGGGCGCTCGGCGCGTTGCGCAGCCTCATCACTCGTCAGAAGGTGGAAGTGCACGCGGTGCAGGAGGTTTCCTTCAGCATCGAGGAAGGGGAGTTAGTCGGCTTTCTCGGCCCCAATGGTGCGGGCAAGACTACGACGCTGAAGATGCTTTCCGGGATTCTCTACCCCACCTCAGGACGAGCGACGGTGATGGGCTACGTGCCTTGGGAGCGTAAGCCTGCCTTTCAGAAGCAGATGTCCATCGTGATGGGTCAAAAAATGCAGCTCTGGTGGGACCTGCCAGCGTATGAGAGCTTCATCCTGTTGAAGGAGCTGTATGAGGTAGATGACCGCACCTTCGAGCGGCGCGTGCACGAACTGGCGGAGATGCTGGACATCCTCAAGTTGCTGCACACGCAGGTGAGGCGCATGAGCTTGGGCGAACGCATGAAATGCGAGCTGCTCGCAGCGTTGTTACATGCTCCCCGGGTAGTGTTTTTGGATGAGCCGACCATCGGGCTCGACGTGGTGTCGCAGAAGCGTATCCGCGAGTTTCTCAAGGAGTACAACCGACAGGCAAAGACCACCATTCTGCTTACCTCGCACTACATGCAGGATATTCAGGAGCTATGCGAACGAGTGATTATCATTGACCACGGACGAATCATCTTCGACAACACCTTACAGACCCTGGTGGAGCAGTATTCCGACAGCAAGTTGCTCAAGCTCACCTTTGACCGCCCGGTGGCGCGTGAACAGTTAGAGCGGTTTGGCGTGGTTTGCAGTATGGACGAGCTGCGAGCGGTGCTCGAGGTGCCACGGGCGCGCACAACGCAGATTGCCTCGCAAGTACTGGCGGAGTTGCCCGTGGTCGACATCGTCATCGATGAGGTGGAAGCAGAAGAGGTCATTCGCGATATCTTCGCAGGGCGCGCTCGCTTGGCGACCACTGCGCTGGAGGTTGCGGTCGAGTGACGCCCGCTCCACTACGCTACCCCACGCAGACCCTGCACATCCCTCTGGGCGAGCAGACGTTTCGCGTGAGCGCCGTGCGCTGTATCGATGACCTGCTCACCGACACTACCCCTCCTGACGACATCCCCTTCTGGGCAGTGCTTTGGCACGCGGCGGTCGGGCTTAGCCAGTTTCTGTGCGAGCATCGCCATCTGGTCTGCGGCAAGCGGGTATTGGAGCTGGGGACAGGCCTCGGGTTGTGCGGTATCGTCGCGCGCTGGCTGGGTGGCAAGGTGACCGTGAACGACTACCAACCAAGCGCACTAGAGTTTGCCCTGTGGAACGCCGCGCAGAACGGGTTGCGCGACCTGCAGCCCCTGCTCGCAGACTGGCGTCGCTTCCCCAAGGTGCTACCGTTTGACCTGGTATTGGGAGCGGACATCCTCTACGAACGCCGCCTGCACCCCTCTCTCCAGCAGGTACTAAAGCAGGTGACTGGTACGGGCAGCCGCGTGCTGCTTGCCGACCCGTGGCGCGAGGTGGCGTGGGAGTTCCTCGTGGAAATGGAGCGGGATGGCTGGCGCGTCGACTTCGTAGAGCGTACCGTCTCTGTATTGGGCACAAGGCAAGAGGTGATTGTTTTCGAGCTGCATCCGCCTTAATCCTGCCCGTTCCCGTCATCGAGGGCTCTGCGAGACAGCTGATGCGCGAAGGCGAGAGGAGAAGCAAACCGAGCCGTCAGATGCCCGAACGCACCGTCTTCGGGTATAATACGCTAGCAATCGCTGTGGAGATTAGTCGGCATGAGCGGTAGCAGGTATGACGTCGTAGTGATAGGCGCAGGGCATGCGGGTTGTGAGGCGTCGCTTGCCGCAGCGCGAATGGGTTGTCACACGGCTGTGATTACGCTAGACCTCACCCGCGTGGCGCACATGCCTTGCAACTGCTCCATCGGCGGTCCCGCCAAAGGGCACCTCGTGCGCGAGATCGACGCGCTAGGCGGGCAGATGGGCATTGCTATTGACCTCAACCTGACGCATATCCGTCGCGTGGGGACGGGCAAAGGCCCCGCCATTCAGACGCTGCGCGCACATGCCGACAAGCAGCTCTACCCGCAGTATATGCGCCGCGTGCTGGAAACACAGCCCGGACTGGAGCTGGTGCAGGGCGAGGCGGTAGAGCTGCTGGTACACGACAACACTGTGCAGGGGGTGCGCCTGAAGGACGGAAGTGAGCTGCGCGCGAAGGCGGTAATCATCACCTCAGGCACCTTCCTGAACGGGCTTATCCACATTGGTGAAAAGCAGATACGCGCCGGGCGTGCAGGGGAACCCCCCTCGGTTGGCTTGTCTGAATCGCTGCGCCAGCTGGGTTTTCGTCTGGGGCGGTTCAAGACGGGCACGACCCCGCGCATCGCGAGGGAGAGCGTGGACTTCTCGCAGACGCAGCTGGTGCCCTCTGACCCCGATGCACCGCCTTTTTCGTTCGTGCATGACAGGCTGAATCCGCCGCGTCCACTCCTACCCTGCTGGCAGACTCGCACTACCGAGCAGACTCACCGCATCATCCGTGAGAACCTGCACCGCTCGGCGATGTACGGCGGCAGAATCGAGGGCATCGGACCGCGCTACTGCCCCTCGATCGAAGACAAAATCGTCCGCTTTCCCGACAAGGAGTCGCATCCTGTCTTCCTAGAACAGGAAGGCTGGGAGACCAACGAGCTATACGTGCAGGGTATGAGCACTAGCCTGCCCGAGGAGGTGCAGCTGGCGTTCTTGCGCACGCTGCCTGGGCTAGAAGAGGTAGTGATGATTCGCCCCGGCTACGCGGTAGAGTACGACATGGTGTACCCCGACCAGCTGAAACCCACGCTGATGACGCATGCCGTGCAGGGACTGTTCCTAGCGGGGCAAATCAACGGCACTTCGGGCTACGAGGAGGCAGCGGCGCAGGGGCTCGTCGCGGGTATCAACGCCGCGCTTTACGTGCAGGGACGCGAGCCGATGGTGATCGAACGGCACATGGGCTACATCGGTGTGCTGATTGACGACCTCATCACAAAGGGCGTGCAAGACCCCTACCGGATGCTCACTGCGCGAGCGGAGTTTCGCCTCGCCTTGCGCCACGACAACGCTGACCTGCGCCTTACCCCCACTGGCAGGCGCGTAGGATTGGTGGACGACGCCCGCTGGACGCGGTTCATTGCCAAACAGGAAGCCATTGAGCGTGAGACGCAACGGCTGAAGGCAACAACACTCACAGGCAAACACAATCCGCTACTACAACAGCATGGATTGGCGCCAGTGGACGGACCAACCAGCCTGTATGAGCTGCTGCGCCGCCCTGAGGTAACCTACGAGACACTGCTGCAACTGGTTCCTGTAGAGGCGCCTGCCTCGCGCGAGGTGGCAGAACAAGTCGAGCTCGCAGCCAAGTACGAGGGCTTCCTGCGTCGTCAGCAACAGCAGGTGGAGGAACATCAGCGCTTAGAGGGGCTGCTCATCCCTGAAGACACCGACTACCACGCGATACGCGGCTTGTCACACGAGGGACGGGAGAAGCTGTTACGCGTGCGTCCACGCAGTGTCGGGCAGGCGTCGCGCATCCCCGGCATACGCCCATCAGATATCGCTGCCCTGCTAGTATACCTGCGAGCGACGCGCGAGCCTGTGCTCACGGCGTGTCAAGAGTGAGCCTTGCCTCGCGACGAACCCACTAGAACTCGGCAGCACTCTCTCCTGAGAATCGCTACGCCCCCTGCGTGTATCTATTCTGATGAAGAACATCGGAAAGGGTAACGGTGCCGATGAGCAATCAGCCACGAGTGATTGTGTTCTCCACGCCCAACTGTCCGTATTGTAATATGGCGAAGCGCTACCTGCGCGACCGGGGCATCCGCTTTCGCGACGTAGACGTCAGCCGCGACCCCGCCGCTGCGCGCGATATGGTGCGTCGGTCAGGTCAGCAGGGCGTGCCCGTCATCGATATCAACGGCAAAATCGTGGTCGGCTTCGACCGCGCTAAAATCGACCAGCTGTTGGGACTGAAGTAAATCGCCACAGAGGAGGAAAGCGATGAGCGAGCACACTACACCACCCATCCAGCCACTGGGTTCTCGTGTCCTGGTGCAGCCGATAGAGGAAGAGTCGCGCACAGCTGGGGGTATCTTTCTGCCCGATACCGCCAAGGAAAAGCCTCAGCTGGGCTTAGTGGTCGCCGTTGGCGACGATGAAGAAATCAAGGTTCAGGTGGGAGACAAGGTGATTTTCCCCAAGTACACAGGCACAGAGTTTCGCTATAATGGCACCGATTATCTGATTATGGAAGCGAACGACATTCTGGCGAAACTCACGGAAGGGAGGTGAGGCGATGGAGTGGGAGTTCCAGGTCACTCCTTCCGTTCCAGAGGAGGTATACGATGTGGCGATTATCGGCGGCGGTCCAGCAGGTGCCACTGCCGCCATCTATGCTGCCCGCGCCAATCTGAAGACCATTGTGATTGACAAAGGCATTGCCAACGGCGCATTAGGCATCACCAGTAGAATCGCCAACTATCCGGGCGTTCCGGGTGAAATCAGTGGGGAGGAGCTGGTGCGGCGAATGCGCCAGCAAGCGGAGTCGTTTGGGGCAGTGTTCGTGCAAGACCGCATTCAGGCAACCGACCTGCTGAGCGACCCAAAGGTGTTATTTGGTAACGCGGGAACCTACACTGCCAAGGCAGTCATCATCGCCACCGGCTCGATGGGACGAGGCAATCGCGTGCCCGGAGAGGACCGTTTGCTAGGACGAGGTGTCTCGTACTGTGCCACCTGCGACGCCGCCTTCTTCCGCGACCAGGAGGTGGCGGTTGCAGGCAGCAGCGAAGAGGCAGTGGAAGAGGCACTGTTTCTGACCGGTTTCGCCAGTCGGGTACACTTCCTCTCTCCCAAGCGGGAGCTGCACGCGGACCCCGAACTGGTGAAAGAGCTCACCGAACATCCAAAGGTGACAACGTACTGGGGCGTCACCCTGCGCGAGGTCATCGGTGAGGACAAGGTGGAAGCAGTGCGTTACCGCACCCCCATCGGCACCGAGGAGACCTTGCCTGTCGCGGGAGTGTTCATCTACCTGCAAGGCGGACATCCGATTACCGACTTCCTCGCGGGGCAAATCTCCCTAGGCGAGGGCGGATGTATCCTGGTGGATTCGGAGTACCAAACCGCTATCCCCGGCGTGTATGCTGTAGGTGACGTGATATGTCATCATGTGAAGCAGGCAGTGGTCGCCGCTGCCGAGGGGGCTATCGCCGCAATGGCAGTAGAGAAGCAGCTGCGCGGGCGCAAGAAGCTGGTGGTGGACTGGTCTAAGTAGCGCGTGAGCTTTTCCCTCTCCTTACAGAGGACATGGAACGCCATTCTCTGAGCGCTCTATGTCCTCTGTGTTCAAACCACTCCTCACACAGAGGCTTTTCCTCCCCTTGCAGCGAACCCAAAGCTTCGAGGTGAATAACCATGCAAGAGGTCGTGCGAGAGCTCATCGCGCAACGCGTGGTTGGGGTGTTGCGTCTGCCGCGGTCGGACCTAGCGTTGCGGGCACTGGAGGTGGCTATCGAGCATGGCGTGACGGCGGTGGAGGTCACCCTGACCACGCCCAACGCGCTGGAAATCCTCAGTGAAGCTCGCAAGCGCTGGGAAGGCAGAGCGTGGGTGGGTGCGGGTACCGTGTTGGACGCGGAGCACACAAGGCAAGCCATTGAGGCTGGGGCGCAGTTTGTGGTATCGCCCATTCTGGACGCCGGGATGGTCGAGGCGGCGCTGGAGGCAGAGATACCCCCCATTCCGGGCGTGTTCAGCCCGACAGAGATTGTCACTGCCCACCGCTGGGGTGCGCCCATCGTGAAGGTATTCCCTGCCGTGACGTTGGGTACGGCATTCTTCAAGGAGGTGAAAGCGCCACTGCCGGGGATACCGCTCATGGCGGTCGGTGGTATCCATGCACATAATGCGGCAGAGTACCTACATGCGGGAGCGGACATGGTCGGCGTGGGAGGCGCACTCTTTCCGAAGACGGCGATTCTGGCTGGCGAGTTTGAAGGGGTGGCGCAAGCCGCCGAAGCGTTAGCAGCGCTGCGTCATCTCCACGACGATAGGTAACATCCCTGTGCGGCGGCTCAGCCTGAAGCCCTCTGCAAACGGTTCCAGCAGCGTTGTTCGGGTGTTGCGAAAGCGATGCGTCCAGTAACTCGCCTGCATGAACGTTTATCGGCCCCTCTGCAGCCGCCGTCGGCGCTCCCACGCCACTAGCATCGCCATCCCTGCGGCGAGCGAAGCCATCGAGGCAGGCTCGGGAATAACGAAAGGCGGCGGAGAGGAATGCGTGCTCTCGATCACCCCTATGAGCGCGACTAACAGCAGCGGCACGAGGACGAAATCGGTGTCGCGAGACTCTGTGACGGTCGCTACCTCTAAACCCTCCGTTGACAGTATCGGTTCACCTTGCCAGAGCGTCAGCGTGAGGTTTTCCATCGTCTCAGGCAGCATCCCAGTTTCGGGCAACACGGGGAATACCGCTGTCACCACAGGAGGCTCCACAGGGGCTTCCTCGCGAGGTTCCTCCGACACGGATAACTCTGGTCGCAGGTCTACTTGGACAGGCATGCGTTCAGTCCGTTGCGGGGCATAGCCGGGCAGCTGCTCCGTCAAGGGGTTACCGCATTCACCTAGCAGCACGGGCTGTCCCGTTTGCAGGTGTACGAAGACCTTTCTGCCTTTCGGCAGGTGTCGCACCTCCTCGCCGATAGTGCCGTCATTTCTGACGAAGAAGATGCGATACGTGCCACTACGCGGAAGCGGTCGCAGCCCAAGTTGGGTCTGCACGTAATTCGCTATCGCCTGCATAGGAACTCCGAAATGCGCTGCATAGCGAGCGGCTACCTTAGGGTCTTTCCTCACAAGTGTAGCGAGCTGAGCGGAGCTCGTCACCGGCTTGTCTAAAAACGAGCCTCGTGGCATCCTCTTGCTCCACGCGACACTAGAGCAAGAAAGCGTTACCATCACAAGAACGCTGAAAATAGCCCAACGCGTTATCATCGTGCTCTCGACCTCCTCTGGTCGAAAGTCTAACATAATTCCCAACAGCAGTTCAATATTCTGACTTGCCCTAACGCGAAAACCCGCAGCTTTGCTAGCGTTTCCGAGGGCTACCTTGCCTCCAGCGCGCAGGTGTGCTACATTGAAAAGAAAAGGGCACAGGAGGCTCTGGTGAGCTACGCTATCGGCATAGAGGCGATACGCTTGCAATCCCCCGAACGGCTAGCGCATACCGAATACTGTAGCAACTACGCGCTGGTGCGGGCGGTGACAGGCAAAGACCCAACGAAAGCACCTGATGCTTGGCGCGATTTCTACGACGCTTGGCAGATAGACCTCCTCTGGGTGACTAACGATGGTGCCGTCCCTTGGTCGGAGCGGGGCAGAGTGACCGATATGGGGCATGCGGAGTTCCTAGAGGGGGGAATTGACCGGCGTGATAGGGTGTTCTGCCCCTTCCGGGATGCTGAGGAGGTATTGCGGTTCGATGCGGTAGAAGAGTACGGTCTGCCCGACATGGATGAGCTGGTCGCCTACTACGAGAGTTTCTATCGCCAGGGGCAGGCAGAGCATCCGAACCAAATCTTCACGGCGGGTTACTACAAGACGCTCATTTCGGGCGCGATTGAGGCTTTCGGCTGGGAGAGGCTATTAGAAGCCGCTGCCGACCGCAGGCGATTCGACAAGGTGCTGGAGAGCTTCTACCAGTTGTCACTTCACCACTATCGGGCGTGGGCGAAGACCTCCACGCCAGTGTTCATCTGCCACGACGACATGGTATGGTCGGAGGGAGCCTTCCTGCATCCCGATTTCTATCGTTCTGCTATCTTCCCCCGCTACGCGAAGCTATGGCAGGTGCTGCACGAGGCAGGGAAGGTAGTGCTGTTTTGCTCGGACGGCACGTGGACACAGTTCGTGGACGACATCGCACAAGCAGGTGCAGACGGATTCATCTTCGAACCCACGACATCGCTGGAATACGTGGTAGAGCGCTACGGAAAGACCCACGTAATCGTGAGCAGTAAAGTGGACGCCCGCACGCTCACCTTCGGCATGCGCGAGCAGATACAGCGTGAGATCGACGACACGTTGCGCCTTGCTGCAGAATGCCCCGGTTTCGTCTTCGCCGTAGGAAACCACATCCCCAGCAACGTGCCTGTAGACAATGCGCTGTACTACTTCGACTACTTGAGCAACAGGTGGTGGAGACGCTAACCGCGCCCTCACTCTGCTCGCCATCGCGGGCGATCGGGAAACCGCTCACGTCGCCCCTCCGTTCTCTACGGAGGCTTCACGTCCCGTTCGCCCGCGATGGGGTCTACTATCACTCTGCTCCCTACAACTCCGAAACGCTCACCCAGCGCTTCTGCTGGCTGGAAATCTCCACCGCCTCGAGCACTGCCTGGTTACGCACCCCGTCCTCGAAATCGGGCTTGAACGGCTCTCCTTTGTCGAAAGCCTTCAGCATGGTGTAGAACAAGTTAATGAAGGTGTGCTCGTAGCCGATGATGTGTCCGACGGGCCACCAGGCGCTCATGAAAGGATGTACGCTATCGCTTGCCTGCACGACGCGGAAGCCTCGAATGTGCGGCGGGTCGTCCTGCAGGTAGACCTCGAGCTCGTTCATGCGTTCCAAGTTGAACACGAGGCTGCCCTTGCTGCCGTTAATCTCGAAACGGTTGTAGTTTTTGCGTCCTAGCGCAAAGCGCGTGGCTTCGATGCTACCGATCGCGCCGTTCTCGAAGCGCAGCAAGAACAGCGCCGCATCGTCCACCGTGACCTCGCCCATCTCGCTGCTGGCGACGCCTCCCAGGCGGTCATCGGCTGCCGCCAGCTTCGGTCGCTGCTTGATGAAGGTTTCCATCATGCCCGACACTTCGGTAATCTCCCCGACGAGGAAGCGCGCCATGTCGATAAGGTGCGCGTTCAGGTCGCCGTGTGCGCCTGAGCCAGCTATCTCTTTTTGCAGGCGCCATACCAGTGGGAAGTTCGGGTCCACAATCCAGTCCTGCAAGTAGGTGCCCCGGAAGTGGTAGATAGTGCCGATCCGTCCTTCCTCAATGAGCTGCTTTGCGAGCTGCACTGCGGGGGCATAACGGTAGTTGTGACACAGCGCGTGGCGCACGCCGTTCTTCTGCACTGCCTCGTACATCTGGCGAGCTTCCGCCAGAGTGTTCGCCAGCGGCTTCTCGCACAACACCATCTTGCCGGCGTTCGCCGCAGCAATCGCGATAGGCGCGTGCATGTTGCCGGGTACCGACACGTCCACGAGGTCGATGTCTTTACGCTCCACCACCCGCTCCCAGGAGGTGTCGTACTCCTCCCAGCCGTACTTCTGGGCGGCTTTGCGCACGTTCTCCTCGTTGCGCCCGCAAATCACCTTCAGCACCGGCTCTACTTCCAGGTCGTCGAAGAAGCGAGCGACCTGTCGGTACGCGTTGCTGTGCGCCTTGCCCATGAACTGATAGCCAATCAACGCGACGTTGATTTTGCGTTTGCTCATGTTCGCCTCCTCCTCATGCTATAACCTGATTTGTCATGTGATCGCTGCTTCCGTCCGCTCCCCGGGCTGCATCCATATGTTCTAGCCCGACAAGGGCTCATTTTCCTCCCCTGTGGAATGGGTAGCAACTCGCTGTCGCCTCCAATCCTCATGTGCGCGTCGATTTTAACATAGGGGAGCCAGAGCAGGCAATACACGGGAATGTTCGGCAATCTTCTTTCGCCACATCGCGCTGGCGCTCTGCCTGATGCAAACCTTCTGGAGGGTCACGCTCCTTCGTGACCCTGAGTTTGGACGCAACAGAGTGCGTCCCTCCAGATGTTGAATATCGGACGCGACAGAGCGCGTCCCTCCAATCTGAGCAAACAGGCTCTGGAGGGTCAAGATCTGTCATGACCCCTTTCAGACGCGACGGAGCGCGTCCCTCCAGATGTTGGAGTATCGGATGCGACAGAGGCGCCTCCCCCAGTCTGAACAGACACGTTTGGAGGGTCACGCTCCGTCGTGACCCTGAGTTTGGACGCGACGGAGCGCGTCCCTCCAGGGGTACGTGCACCTTACACGTGCTTCACAAGTAAGATGCCCATGCTACGGTCGACGCCTGCCAGAGGATGCTCGGACGGGAAGGAGCCTCCTCCTCGCCTACCGTCTCTCCGCGAGCAAGACTTCGGCAGTAGCAGGTAGAATACGATGAGGGGAAACGTTCGGTGGGAGGTGCTGCGTTGAGAGACCCACGTTGGGAGAAGCTGGCGCAAGTGCTGGTCATGCATAGCACGCGCGTGCAGCCTGGTGACAAGGTATTGATCGAGGCGACGGACGTGCCCGAAGAGTTTCTCTGCGTGCTGATAGAGCAGGTCGTGCAGGCAGGGGGGCTCCCTCTGGTAGACATCAAGCAGTCCAGGGTGATGCGCACCCTGCAACGGCTTGCGACCGAAGAGCAGCTGCACACGATTGCCGATGTAGAGAGATACCGCATGGAGAAGATGCACTGTTACATCGGCGTGCGCGGCACGCTCAACAGCGCCCAAATGTCGGACGTGCCGATGGAGAAGGTGGAGCTGGTACAGCGGCTGTGGTGGAAGCCTGTACACAGCGAGGTGCGGGTGCCCCATACCCGCTGGGTGGTATTGCGCTGGCCCAACGATAGCATGGCGCAGCAGGCGAACATGAGCACGGAGGCGTTTGAAGACTTCTACTTCCGCGTGTGCACGCTGGACTACAGCCGCATGGAGCGCGCCGTGCAGCCCCTGGTAGAGCTCATGAGCCAGACCGACCGCGTACGGCTCGTCGGCGCGGGCACTGACCTGACCTTCTCCATCCGGGGCATTCCAGTGGTTCCCTGCTACGGGATGCGCAACATCCCCGATGGAGAATGCTTCACCGCCCCTGTGCGCGACTCCGTAGAGGGCGAGATTACCTTCAACGTGCCCTCGCTATATCACGGCAAGACCTTCGAAAACATTCGCCTCGTGTTTCGACAGGGCAAGATTGTGGAAGCGACATGTAACCTCACAGAGGAGTTGAACACGATACTAGACTTCGACGAGGGGGCACGGTATGTCGGCGAGTTCTCCCTAGGTTTCAACCCGTACATCCTGCATCCCATGCGCGATACGCTTTTCGATGAGAAGATAGCGGGCTCTCTACACTTCACCCCAGGTAACGCCTACACTGTGGCAGACAACGGCAACCGCTCACAGATACACTGGGACCTTGTGTTAATCCAGCGCCCAGAGTACGGAGGAGGCGAGGTCTACTTCGATGACCGCTTAGTGCGTAAGGATGGCCTGTTCGTCCTCCCGGAGCTAGAGGCACTCAACCCCGACAACTTGCGCTAATCAGACAGCCTCTTGGGAGGCGTTGCCCCTATTCGGCCGGCAGGGTTACTACTTGCCCCAGCCTCCCAACAGGCTACAGGAGGAGTAAAGTGATAACGGCAGCGATGTCAAAGGCATCAGAACCGCCGAAGGTGCTGACTGTGACACTGAACCCTTCGGTAGACCGTCTGGTGTATGTTCAGCAGCTGCAACGTCACGATACCAACCGCATCCTGCGCATCGAGGAGGATGTGGGAGGCAAGGGCGTGAACGTGGCTCGCGTGCTCAGGCGACTGGGCGTGCCTGTGGTGGCGACTGGCTTCCTCGGCGGCAGAACGGGCAGGTATGTGCAGCGGGAGCTCGAGGAGATGGAAAGTGTGCAGTGCGAGTTCGTGTGGGTGCCCGGCGAGACGAGAACGAACCTCGCGATACAGGAAGCAGACGGCTCCCCGCCCACTGCTCTCAACGAGCGCGGTCCTGAAATTGCTCCGGAAGATCTGGACACCCTGATACGGATAGTGGAAAACCGCTCAACACAGGTACAGTTTGTGGTGTTGGGAGGAAGCCTGCCGCCAGGCGTCCCGACTGACATCTACGCGACGCTGGGGGAGGTGGCGGCACGTCGTGGCAGCAAGGTCGTACTGGATGCGGACGGCGAGCCGTTGGTGCAGGGGTTGAAAGCATCTCCCTACCTGATTAAGCCCAACGAGAACGAAACCGAGCGCCTGCTGGGCAGACCTATCGATACTCTGCAGGACGCGGCGGAGGCAGCAAGGGAGCTGCACAAAAGAGGCATTCCCGTTGTGATTGTCTCCATTGGTGAGAAGGGGGCTGCGGTCGCTTGCGAGCAGGGTTGCTGGGTAGCCGTTCCGCCGAAGGTGCGCGCTGTCAGCACGATTGGCTCTGGAGACTCGATGGTTGCGGGGGTGATCAGCGTGCTCGCGCGCCAAGGCACCATTCAGGAAGCGATGCGCTGGGGCACGGCAGCAGGCGCTGCGACCGCGATGACCGACGGTTGCGATATCGGCACCTACCAGCAGATTGAGGAACTCGTCCCTGCAGTGAGGGTCAGCCCATGCTAGCGGGTAGAGACCGATGCCTGTTTAAGCTGAATACCGCCATTGCAGCATGCGAGCGGTGTCCACGCCTAGTGCAATACATCCAGCAGGTAGCGCACACCCGACGCCGTGCCTACCTCCACTGGGAGTACTGGGGCAAGCCGGTGCCGAATTTCGGAACGGCTGAGGCGAAGATACTTGTGGTCGGTTTAGCTCCCGCTGCACACGGCGGTAACCGTACTGGACGCCTCTTCACAGGTGACGAGAGCGGAAACTGGCTCTTTCGTGCGTTGTACGAAGTGGGGTTGGCAAACCAGCCAGAAAGCCTACATCGAGACGACGGGATGGAATTGCACCACACGCTGATGACCGCTGTGTGTCACTGTGCGCCGCCCGCGAACAAGCCGACTCGCGAGGAGCTGCAGAACTGCCAACACTGGATGAAAGCTACCCTGCGCTGTGCACAGGAGTGGAAAGTAGCGGTCACCCTGGGAAGGGTTGCCTTCGAGTGGACGCTCCGGGCGCTACGGGAAACGGGCGTTGAGCATAGCGTGAAGCCCTCGCAGTTCGCGCACGGCGCCGAGTTTGCTCTACCACACGGCAGGTGGATGCTGTGCAGCTATCACCCGAGCCAGCAGAACACTTTTACGGGCAAGCTGACACGCGAGATGCTCCGTGCCGTGTTCGAGCGCGCGGTGCAGCTCGCCCGATAGCAGTGTCTCGTGCTGCTGTTTCACTCCGAGCAGGAGAGTCCTCACATAGAGGAGAAAAAGAGAAGCCATGCTACAGAGCATCACGGTTCAAAATCCCGCAGGGGGTTATCGGTTCCAGTGAAGATTCTTTTCCTAGGGACTTCAGCAGCGGAGGGAGTGCCCGGCATCTTCTGCGGATGCGAGGTGTGTCAGGTGGCTCGTCAACGGGGAGGCAAGAACCTGCGCACTCGCAGCTCGATATTCATCGACGGGGTTCTCAAGATTGACCTCCCTCCCGATACATTGCACCACGTGCTGACCTACGGCTTAGACCTATCCCGCCTGCACCATCTGCTCATCACCCATACTCACGAAGACCACCTCGCCCTGCACGAGCTGGGCTATCTACTGCCAGGCTTCGCCCAGCGCGAACTGCCGTTAAAGGTGTATGGCAGCGCAGACTTCGCGCGAGCATTGGGTAACGCCTCCGAAACGGTACGCAGGGCGTTGGAGGTACACGTGCTGCAACCCTTCACCCCTTACGAAATCGAGCGCTACACGGTGGTGCCTGTGCTGGCGTATCACCGTGAAGAGGAGGAGTGTTTCAACTACCTCGTGTCCGACGGAACGAAGACGGTGCTATATATGTGCGACACTGGCTGGTATCGGGAAGCCACATGGCGCTATCTGGCTGGCGTGCGGCTGGATGCCGTGATTGCCGAATGCACGAAGGGTTTCGTCGAGGCGCCGTACGATACACATCTGGGGCTGAACGACGTGTTGCAGCTGAAGGAACGGCTGCGGGCGATGGGCACTGCTCACGCGCAAACACGCTGGGTGGTGACCCACTTCTCGCACAACGGACGCCCCTTGCACGAGGAGCTGGAGGCGTTTTGCCGTCCGCATGGGGTAGAGGTGGCTTACGACGGCTGGGAGATGGCACTTTCACCGTGAGAGAGTGCGTAGAGGATGTAGGGGAGGATAAGCAGCACCCGGTAACGAAAACAGCAGCGAAAGCGTCTAAAGTGCGCGAAGAGCAGGAAGAGGATTGTCGCAGAAGGAATAGTGCAAGTACCCCCTGTGGCTCCGACAGGGCAATCGTTGACAGCCCCCTCGTGACTTGTTACAATAGGGGCGACAGGGGGAGGAGGAGAAGGAACAATGGCACGTGCCCGAAAAGCAACAGGACCCGTTTTAGGCTTGGATGTAGGGACGACCTTCATCAAGGTAGCGGAGGTACGTCCGAGTAAAGAAGGTGTGCAGATTAACGCCGTGGGCATGGCTCCCACGCCAGAGGGCGTTATCGACGAGAGCGGTTACGTTCAGGACCCACAGACGCTCGGACAGGCGATTCGGCAGCTGATGTCCCAAGCAGGCATCTCCACTCGACAGGTGGTCACCTCCATTCCGGGACAGAGCGCCTTGGTGGTGCGCGTTATCGAGATGCCTAAAATGAGCCCTGCCGAACTGGACAAGTCGATGGCGTGGGAAGTGGAACGACACATTCCCTTTGCCGCGCAGGGCGACGTGGTCACCGACTACGCAGTTGTGGAGCGCCCTAACGCAGACCCCAACGACCCCAATATGGAGGTACTGCTCGCCGCTGCCCAGCAAGACGTGGTCGATGCGGTGGTCAAGGCGCTGTTTGCTGCGCAACTAGACCCCGTCGCTATCGACGTGCAGGTGCTGGCAACGGCGCGCACTATCATCGGCTTGCAACCCGAAAAATACCGCGACAAGACCGTGGTGCTGTTGAATATCGGAGCCACAGCTACCGACATGGGCGTGTTCCAAAGCGGGGTGCTACGCCTACCACGTACCATTCCCATCGCGGGCAACCATTTCACCCAGGCGATTGTGGACTCGCTGGCGTACCGCGTGGAAGGCACAGACCCCCGCGAAAGGTTCGCTCACGCAGAGAAGCTCAAGCGCGAGTACGCTGCGGTGCTGCTGGAGCGCCTGGGACCCACCTCCTCCCCTACCTTTGGCGCAGGCTTCGGGATGCCGACAGGAATGGTGGACTTCTCGCAACCCTCAACGCCCGGTCCTGTAGACTTCTCTGCAGGGTTCGGCGAGCCTAGCTTCGATGTAGGGGAGGAGCAGCCAGCGCCGCCCGCCCAGCCTACGCCGCCAGTGCCCGCCGAGGCAGAAGAGACCGACCCCCTACGCATCGAGGTGTTCGAGGCGATTGCTCCCGTGTTGGGAGACTTCCTCGCGGAGGTGCGTCGCTCCATAGAGTTCTATCGTGGGCGTGTACCCGGAGCGCAGGTGGACGAAATCGTGTTGTGTGGCGGCACCGCTAGAATGAAGAACATGGACCGGTTTCTGACGCAGGAGTTGGGAATCCCTGTGAGCGTCGCCGACCCGCTGACCCATCAGGAGAACCTCGTACGCCGCTACACGATGCCTTATCTGCAAGAGGTCGCTCCGCTGATGACGGTAGCTATCGGACTAGCGGTTCGGGATATGATCGACTAGGCATCTGGAGGGAGGCAAGTGATGCTGAAACTCAACCTACTACCCCCGAACATCTACGAACCGCGCAAGAAACGCGCGTGGTTCGCTTTGTTTCTGGTAGTGTGGATTGCTCTCGCGGGGGGATTGATTGCGTGGCAGTTGAGCCTCGTTAACCTGAAGTCGCAGAAGACCCAGGAGCTACAGCAGCAAGAGGCGATCGTGCAGCAGGTAAACCAGACGGAACAGGAAGCACAGCGCACACGGGCGATGGTAGCGCCTCTGCTCACCCGAACCCAGCTGGCAGACGAGATATTCCGCTACAACCGGCAGTATCCTAAGCTGTATCGCGAGGTGCGCCGCTGGACGATTGACACCGTGCGCTACGGAAGCATGGGCGTAGCGCAAGGGATGACGCTGCAAGCACAGGCGGTCACGCGCGACCTAGACGAGATGGCACGCTATCTGCAAATTATGCTGCGGTGTCCGTTGTTCACGGGGGTGAGCATCTCCTGGAGCGGAGCAGGTGGTACTACCACAACGCCCACTGCGCCAATGGCAGGGCTAGGGGGCGTTGCGGGTGCTCCTCCCCTCGGAGGGGCTGTAGGCGTTCCTCCCTTCGGCGGCGCCCCGTACGGCGTCGGTGCTCCGTACGGTGCTCCTTCGGGCATCCCGGGGGCGCCTGGCACTTTTGGCGCACCTGGCGCTCCAGGCGCTGGCTGGAGAGGAACTGGGCCTACAGGACAGCAGGCTGCGCAGCAGGGAGTCGTGTTCACCGTCGTCGCCACCTTGCGCGAGCCAGTGATGAGCCAGGTGCAGCAGCTGGTGCAGCAACTGGTCTCCTCGCTAGGTGGGGTAGGCATGCCTGGTATGGGAGGTATGGGTGCTGGCATGGGAATGCCCGGCGCACCGATGATGGGACCTGGCGTGCCCGGAGCGCCTCCGATGATGGGTGCTCCGCCCAGCATGGGCGGCGGGATGCCTCCAGTGGGCGCTCCGCCACAGGGAGCGGCGCCCGCTTTGGGAGGACGAGGTCTGACGGTGGACTAAAAGGAGGGTCGCAGGATGCTAGGGAAACTCACCTTGCAAAACGTCATCGTCATCGGTATCGTGGTGTCGGTAGTCATCGCTTCCGGCATCTTCTTCGTGTTGATACGCCCCACTCAGGCGGAGATTAAAAACCTGAACGCCCAGATCGAGGCGGCGAGCCAGCGGGCGGCGCAGTTGCCTGCCGCCAAGAGGCAATTGGAGGATGCGAAGAAAGAGGTGGAAGAGGCTCGCCAGAAGTGGGCGCGCTACGAGCGGTCGAAGATGCCCAATATCGACATGACAGACCGCCTGAAGGCGGCGCTGGCTTACTGGAAAGAGCCAGAGCGCACTGCGAAGGTGCTACAGGATTTCGTCTCCAAGTCACAGGATGTGGTTTTCCTAGGTGGTTTCGCTATCAACGTGCCGACCACCGACCCGAACCAGCTGCCCTGGCCTATCTGGATAGTGCCTTTGGGCACGTTCCAAGTGCAGGGTGATTTCGAGAGCATCCTGCGTCACGTGGAGCGGTGGAACAATGCACCGCGCCTTGTGCTGGTAGATGGATTGCAACTGAGCGGCGTCAGTCCTCAACTGATAGGACAGTACACCGCCACGCTATTCATCTTGCCGCGAGCAAAAGACGACAAGCCTGCAGACCTACTGCCCTCCGCAGGAGGCGCACCCGGAATGGGCATGATGCCAGGAATGAGGATGCCCGGAATGCCTAGCGCGCCAATGATGCCTGGTGCGCCCATGATGGGAGCTCCGCCCAGCATGGGCGGCGGGATGCCCCCAATGGGTGGACCGCGCCCGCCGATGGCTCCTAGCGGCGGGGCAGGAGTCACGGGTCCCGCTTTGGGCGGTCCCAGCGCGCCCGGCGTGGAGGAGTACTAAAGGAGGCGGTGAGACAATGCAGCAGTGGCTGAACGATCCGAAGAACAGACCATTGGTCATCGGCGGAGCGATTGCGGTAGTGGTTATTGCTGTTGTCGCGGTTCTCCTGTTCATGGGCGGCGGCAGCCAGCAGACTACTCCGACTCAGACCACAACCGCTCCAGTGGGAGGACCTTCTCGAGAGGAGCTCGAGGGCGATTACGGCGTGCCTACAACGGGGGCACCTCCGATGGCAGGCGGACCGAGGGGCGGGATGGGTATGCCTGGAATGGGTGGTATGCCACGTCCTGGCATGGGCGCACAACAGGCTGCTCAAGTGCCCGCTGGTAACCCCCCGTCGCGCTACCGCGTGGACCCGTTCAAGCCTTTGCCTTGGGAAGCGGACGTGAGCAAGCCCCCCATCCTGTCGGTGGTCACGCCAGTGCGCCTGCAGCCTCTGCCGACGCCTCGCGTGAGGGAGGAAGAGCAGGAAGACATTCTTCCCCCGCAGCCCTACCGTCGGGTAGCAGGCATCATGTGGGGACAGAGCGTAGCGGCAATTATCGAGACGCAGGGCGACCTGCCCCGTGTAGTGAAGCCGGGAGATACCATTGACGGGTTGCGCGTGGCACGCATCGAGCCCAACCAAGTCGTACTTTCTACACTGGGCAGGAAACCCCAGGAGATTAGCGTCAAACTGGGCGCACCGATTACCCCAGTACAGCGTGCTTTCCCCGGCGCTGGCGGTGTGCCAGGAGCAGGAGGTATCCCTGGCGTGCCTCCCGGTGGATTCCCTGGCGGCGGTGCCATGGAAGACTACTGAGATTGTCCCTCGCCTTGTGCTGGACAGAGGCAGAAAGGAAGGGATTTTCGGATGATGCGCGAAAAAACCTGAGGAGGTTATCTTGATGCAGAAAACGTGGCATGTGATGCTGTGCCTGATGATGCTGGTGAGCCTGACAGTATCTGGTGTGGCACAGGAAAGTAGTCCCCGAGTGACACTCAACTTGGAGAGTGCAAGCATTGCGGATGCGCTGAAGCTGCTCTTCCGCGCCACAGGCTTCAACTACACCCTAGATGAGTCCGTAGTGCAGGGGTACGTCACCGTCTCCCTGAAGGACGTGACCTTCGAGACAGCGTTGCGCACCATCCTGCGTTCAGCCAATCCTCCACTAACCTACCGCGTGGACGGGGGGGTGTATATCATCACGCCCCGCATCGAGATGCCCGACACGACGCCGATGGAGACGCAGGTAGAGGAACCTGCCCCGGTTCAGCTGCGCACTGAGAAGATCACGATGCAGCATCTCGACTCACTGGCGATTGCCCAGATACTGGGCGGTAGCGTCGTTGCGCTCAACCAGACAGGCTGGACGTATAGCGGTGGGGGCGGTTACGGCGGCTACGGCGGTTTCGGCGGTGGCTTTGGAGGCGGCTACGGCGGCTTCGGAGGCGGCTACGGCGGTTTCGGCGGTGGCTACGGCGGCTTCGGAGGCGGCTACGGTGGCTTCGGTGGCTTTGGCGGCTTCGGAGGCGGCTACGGCGGCTTTGGTGGCGGCTACGGTGGCCTCGGCGGTGGCTGGGGTGGTGGCGGCTTCGGCGGAGGCTTCAACCGCGGCGGCTTCGGTGGCGGTTTCGGCGGTGGCTTCGGTCGCGGCGGCGGCTGGGGCGGCGGACGCGGTGGTGGTTTCTAGTGCGTCCGCCCCCGGCACCGCCGGGTCATCGCTGCTCTGCAAGCTAACGATCTGTAACGAGTAAAAGGAGGACAGAGGTTCATGACACTCCGAGGATGGCGCAATGTCGCGACGTGGTTCGTCGTGGCGTATGCTGTATGGGGTTCGCTCCCTGCAACGAGTGCTCCGCGCACTCAACAAAACATGCCTTTGGTCAGCCTGACTCTGGTGGAAGCAGAGTTTCGTGATGCAGTGAACATGCTCATGCAACGTAGTGGAGCAAGTATTGTGTTGGAGCCGAGCGACAAACCGTACCCGCGCGTGAATGTGAACTTGGTAGACATGCCTTTGGACAAAGCGCTGGAGTACCTGGCGCGCTCCGCAGGGGCGCGTGTGCGACGCACCGAAGATGGGGTGTTCCTGATTGGTCCTGCTGACAAGGAACCAGAGGCGCCTGTGGTCAATGCACCTGCAGAGGAGCCAGTTCTCCCGCCAGCGCCCGTGCGGCTGCGCACGGAGAAGATGAAACTGCAGTACATCAATCCCAGCGAATTCCTCATGCAGTTGCGCACGGACCCAGAGATTATCGGTATGGACTGGGCGGCACGCAACAGCGGAGCGCTTCTGCAACACCTCATGGACATGACTCGCCCTGGCATGCGCCCGCTAACTCAACCCCAGCCCATCCTGCCTACAGCGCCTCAGCAGGCTCCCACCTCGACGACCTCCACCACGAACGCTGAACATATGCCCACTCCCAACACTGGCTTCGACCAGCGCGGCGCTATGGGCGGAGGAATGGGCTTTGGCGGACAAGTTGGTGGGTTCCGTGGTGGATTGGGCGGCTTCGGGCAGCCTGGGGTCGGCGGCGGTCTGGGACAGCCAGGTATTGGTGCTGGTGGACAACCGGGTATCGGTGGCGCCGCTGGCGGACTGCTGCAGCTGAGCGCCGATGCACGCATCATCGCCGTAGACGTTGACAACTCGCTCATCGTCATCGGCACTGACGAGGACATCGAAACCATCCGCCGCTTCATCCGACTGCTGGATGTGGCGCCGCGACAGGTAGAGATTAAGGCGGAGTTCGTCACCGTAAAAGTCAGCGAGGTACAGCAGTTCGGTATCGACTGGCTGGTGCAGCAGCTGAATACGCAGGCGGGTAATGTGCCTGGTACCTTCGCTCCAGGTGGCAACATCTTTATTCGCTACAGTGCGGGGAACCTGACGGCGGAGCTGCGCACGGCGCTCTCTAACTCGCGTGGTCGCGTCATCCAGGCTCCCGTCATCACTACCCTGAACAATACGCCCGGCTCTATCTTCGTACAAACCCAGGTGCCTTTCGTGACGACAGTGTTCACCACGCCGGGACAGGGACAGGTGATTCAGGGTAGTCAGGTGAACTACGTGCCTGTCGTGTCGGGTATGACCGTGACCCCGCGTATTAACGGCGACGGCACCATCACTTTGTTCATTCCGCTACAGCTGTCAGACATCACGGGTTCGGTACGTGCACCCGACGGCAGCACGTTCCCGATTATCAACAGCCAGGCGGTCTTCACCACGCGGCGCGTACCCAGCGGACAGACGGTGGTACTGGGCGGCTTCATCCGGCGCAGCGAAGACCGCTCTGTGGCGAAGTTCCCCATCCTGGGCGACCTGCCCTGGATTGGACACCTGTTCCGTTCCACCAACTTCTCACAGGACGACACCGAGCTGCTCATCTTCCTGACACCACGCATTCTCGAGGAAGCGGGAGCACCAACTATCGGCGTTACACCCTAAAGCGGTGTCCA
Organism: bacterium; assembly: GCA_025057335.1. GTDB lineage: Bacteria > Armatimonadota > HRBIN16 > HRBIN16 > HRBIN16 > HRBIN16. Next base: position 26,330 of record JANWXG010000001.1, read on the forward strand.
TTGCTCGTTACAGATCGGTGCGCGGGGGGACGCCCCCCGCGCTTCTCATCTACCTATGCGATGGGATGTGCCAGTAAATGTTGCGCTCATCGGTTTCATGGGCACAGGCAAGACGCTGCTTGGGCAGATGCTAGCGCAGCGATGGGGATGGCGATTCGTCGACACCGACTCGCTAGTAGAGCAACGGCTAGGATGTAGTGTTGCGCAGGTTTTCGAACGCTTTGGAGAGGAGTTCTTCCGGCAGCAAGAGACTGAGGTTCTGCGCAGTCTGGAGGTGGAGCGTCAGCTCGTTATCGCTACAGGCGGCGGTGTGCCCACACGCCCCGAGAATGTGCGTTCCCTGCGCCGACACGCCGTGCTGGTATTGCTCACGGCAGCCCCAGAGGTGATTGTGCAACGTATACAGCCTGTGCACAGCCGCCCCAAGCTGGCTTCCGCTCCCGACGTGTTGGCGGAGGTGCATCGCCTGTTGCGCGAGCGCGAGCCCGCCTACGCTTGCGCCGACCTGCGTCTGGACACTTCTGCTCTTCACCCTGAAGAAGCCGTGCAACGCCTCGAGGAGCTGATTACCACATGGAGACCCACTCCACGCTGTTCAGGCTCGACGTCCCTCTAGGAGACCGCAGCTACCCCATTCTGGTCGGTAGGGGGGTACTGCAGCACGTTGGCGAACACCTGCGTGCGTTGCAACCGTCGCAGTTGGCAATCCTCACCCACCCACAGCTAGCGCAGTGGTATGGTGAACCTATCGTCGCTTCCTTGCAGCAAGCCGGCATTCCCACCCACCTACTCCCCGTTCCGCCCGGTGAGCGAACGAAACGCTGGGAGGTGGTCGGACGGCTACTGCGCCAGATGGCACAGCGGGCGCTGGACCGGCGATGCGTCGTGGTGGCGCTCGGGGGCGGCGTCATTGGCGACCTAGCGGGGTTCGTGGCGGCGTGTTACCTACGCGGTGTACGATATGTGCAGATACCTACGACCCTGCTGGCGCAGGTAGACTCCAGCGTGGGTGGCAAGACGGGTGTGAATCTACCGGAGGGCAAGAATCTGGTAGGAGCATTTCATCAGCCCGTGCTAGTGCTCATCGATACAGATACCCTTGCGACGTTGCCGCGTCGTCACTTTCGGGCAGGCTTGGCAGAAGTGCTGAAATACGGGCTGATCGCAGACGAAGCGCTATGGCACCTCGTGCGGGCAGAAGCCTCCTCCCTGCGGCAGGGACAGAGCGAGCGTCTAGAGGAAATAGTCTACCGCTGTTGTGCCATCAAGGCACGGATTGTCTCCGAAGACGAGACCGAGCAAGGCGTGCGCGCCATCTTGAACTTCGGGCATACGGTCGGTCACGCGCTGGAAGCAGTGGAGGGCTATGGTCGCCTGCTGCACGGCGAGGCAGTGGCGATTGGTATGGTGTCGGCAGCGCTGGTGGGCGAGGTTGTTGGCGTGACGCCCGCTGGTACGGCGGAGGAGATAGCACGCTCACTGCAGGCGCTTGGCTTGCCCGTTACGTTGCCGCAGGGAGTGGATTTCGCACGTCTGCTCCAAGTGATGGCGCGAGACAAGAAGGCGCGAGATGGTCAGGTGCGTTTCGTGCTGTTGGAGCGCGTGGGGCAGGCACGCTTGCCTGTCGCGGTGAATGAAGAAGCAGTGATTCGCGCCTTGAGCCTGCATCAGCAAAAGTTCGTGCAGAGAACCACAGGGGGATGAAAAACCGCGCCACCAAATGGATAGACCGCGGGGGAGCCGTGTGGATTGCAGTGGTCACGCTGGTGTTCCTAGGGCTACCCCTGGGATTGCCTGCGGCAAGCGTTACAGCGCTGGAGAAGGTGTACGCTGCGGTGTTGATAGTGGGAGTAGTTTGGATGGCTCGGCGCGCCATGGAAGGGGGCAAAAGGGCGTGATGAGTCGGGTGCTGGCTGGGCGATATGAGCCTCTGGAGAAGCTGGGTGAAGGGAGTTTGTTTGCAGCCTATCGCGCCAGAGACCTCGAGACCAATGCGCTTGTGACCGTCAAGCTATTGCTGCCAGCGTTCGCGGATGACACCGCGTTGGTTAAGGCGCTTCGAGAGTGTTTTCACGCTGCCTCTGCGTTGAACCACCCTCGAATCGCCCGCATCCTGCAGGTCACGGAACATGAAGGGCAACTGGTGCTGGTCACTGAGTTCGTGCGTGGTATCAACTTAAAGGAACGTATCCGCCGCGTTGCGCCGTTTACGCTGTCCGTAGGCATCGACATCGCACTGGCAGTCGCGGAGGGTTTAGAGAGCGCGCACCGGGCAGGGATTATTCATGGCGACCTGCGCCCGCACAACATTATTGTGTCGCAAGAGGGGCTGGTCAAGGTCACCGACTTCGGGTTGCTTCCTGCGTTCCAAGCATCGCCTCTGGCGCAGACCGTCTGGCTCACTCGTGCAGCGCCGTATCTCCCACCAGAGGTCTCGGAGGGCTGGCAGATAACTCCTGCTGCCGACGTCTACGCACTGGGGGTCATCCTGTTCGAGATGATTACAGGCGGTGTGCCCTTCCCTGCCGACACGCCCGTCGCCATCGCGTTGCGTCATGCGAAAGACCCACCGCCCAGCCCGCGTGCGGTCAACCCGGGCGTCCCCCGGGCTGTAGAGGGCATCGTGCTGAAGGCGATGCAGAAGCTGCCCGAGCAACGCTACCCCGACATCAGCTCCATGCTGCAGGACCTGCGGGCAGTACATGACGCCCTGCGCTTCGGCAAGCCGCTGTCGTGGTCGCCACTGGAACTCCCAGCAGAGCGCGCCGCCTCCGTCTCGCGCCCGCGTGAGACGCGCCCCGCCGAGAGTGAAGATGTAGAGATGCGGTTCATCCGCTCTTCGCTGCGTGTGCTAGCAGCGCTCGCTGCGCTGGTGGTGGTAGCGGTAGTCGTGTTAGTCGTTTGGGTGACTCGCCCCGTGAAGGTGGTGGCGGTACCCGACCTGCAGGGCAAGCCGCTGGTGGAGGCACGTCGCCTTGCACGAGAAGCTGACCTGAATCTGGTCATTCGGCAGGAGGAGTACAATGAGCAGTTTCCTGCAGGCACGGTGTATCTTGTGCAGCCGGAGGCAGGCACGCAGGTCAAAGCGGGCAGTGCGGTGCAAGTGTGGGTGAGCAAGGGCTCACGCATGGTGGAGGTGCCCGACGTACAGGGATTGAGCGAGGTGGAGGCGCGTCGGAGGCTCGTGGAGGCAGGTTTGCAGGTCGGCAAAGTGGAAGAGAAACCGCACCTGACCGTGCCAGCGGGCACCGTGCTGTCGCAGTCGCCGCCGCCGAAGCGTCGGGTGAATCGCGAAGCGCCCGTCGACCTGGTTATCAGTTCAGGCACGCCACTGCCTGCTGTGCCGGAAGTGGCGGCGGAGCGCGGTTTTGAGGTCGTGGTTCCCGTGCGAGGCAATCCGGGCGAGATGGTGCAGGTGCGACTGGAGGTGCAGGACGCGCTGGGAGTATACACCATTCTAGATGAGCCGCACGCTGCGGGAGAGCAGCTCATCGTGCCTGTGCGCGTTCGAGGACGCCCCGTCGTGTTCCGCCTCTACTTCAACAACCAGCTGGTGCACGAGGAGGTGCGCTCGTAGCGGGATGGTGCGCGTGCTCATCGCCCCTTCTCTCCTGTCGGCGGACTTCGCCAATCTGGGTCAGGCGGCGCGCGCGGCGCGTGAGGCGGGCGCGGAACTGCTGCACTTTGACGTCATGGATGGCGTGTTTGTGCCGAACATCACTTTTGGTCCGCAGACTGTGCAGGCGTTGCGCCACCACTCGGAAGCTCTTTTCGACGTGCATCTGATGATTGTGCAGCCGGAGCGCTACATTGAGCAGTTTGCGCGGGCGGGAGCCGACATCATCACGGTGCAAGCGGAGGCGTGCGTGCACCTACAGCGGACGCTGGCTCAGATTCGGGAGTTTGGCGCGCGCGCGGGTGTGGCGCTCAACCCAGCGACCCCGTTGAGCGCGATAGAATACGTGATACCCGATATCGACCTGCTACTGGTGATGACGGTGAACCCGGGCTTCGGCGGACAGCAGTTTATCCCCGAGATGCTGCGCAAAATCGCCCGGGCGCGCGCCATGCTAGACGAAGCGGGCAGCGACGCCTGGCTGGAGGTTGACGGCGGCATCAATGGGCAGACAACGCCACTGGTGGTGCGTGCAGGAGCGCGTGTGTTGGTAGCAGGCACGTCGGTGTTCGGACATCCCGAAGGGGTGCGCGCGGGCGTCGAGGAGTTGCGCCAGGCGGCATGGGAGGCGGGGGAAAGGGTGTGACAGGATGTGTGGCTAACCTTGTTGGTTATTGCTCTCTCAACGCTCTTCCTCTGGCGAGAGTGGCGCGCTGTGCGCCGAGAAGTCAGCTCGCGCAGGCAGTTTACCATTCGGATCGTCGGTTGCCTGCTACTTGTGTTGCTGGCGTTGGTGTTGCAGTTTCGCGACCTGTTGCTGACACCCGCTCGAACAGCAGAGGGTGGGGAACGTTTGCTGCGGCTACTACAGTTCACTGCGGGGGTGCTGATATTAGCGCTCGCCTTGGTGCTGGTTGCGTTGCTAGATGCTCGCGAGACGCTGCAACGCTACTTGCGCGAGCGCCGAAGGGCTATCGACGAGATGCTGTGGCAACAGGGCTCGCCCCCCTCTTCCTCCGACGGTCAACGCGATGAAGGCACCGTATGAAGAGATATTCATGCGTCGCGCGCTGGCGCTAGCAAAACGGGGTTTCACTGCGCCCAACCCGATGGTAGGAGCCGTGCTGGTGAAGGACGGGCGCATTGTGGGCGAGGGATACCATCGTCGCGCGGGAATGCCTCATGCAGAGGTAGAGGCGCTCCGTCGGGCGGGCGAGCAGGCGCGTGGTGCCACTCTGTACGTAACCCTCGAGCCGTGTAGTCACTGGGGACGCACACCTCCCTGCGCCGACGCGATTATCGAGGCGGGCGTGCGATGCGTCTATGCGGCGATGCAAGACCCTAACCCTCTAGTGGCAGGTCGAGGTTTCGCCCGTCTGCGCGAAGCGGGAATAGAGGTGCAAGTCGGCACGCTGGAAGCGCAAGCGCGTCAGCTCAACGAAATCTTTGTGAAGTACCACACCACGGGGATGCCTTTCGTAACGGCAAAAGCGGCGATGTCGCTGGACGGCAAGATCGCCACACACACAGGCGACAGCAAGTGGATTACCGACGAGCCTGCCCGCCGTGTAGTGCATCGTTTGCGTGCGCGACACGACGCGGTGATGGTAGGCGTTGGCACCGTGTTACGGGATGACCCGTTGCTCACGGTGCGTCTGCCACGCCTCAAGCACCCTTTACGACGGCTGCGAGTAGTGGTAGATAGCCGCCTGCGCTGTCTGGAAGAGGCGCAGGTGTTGCGAGTGGAGGAGGCTCCTACTCTGATTGCCACTACTGAAGCTGCCCCGCTCGACAAGGCAGCACGTCTGCGCGAGCGGGGGGTAGAGGTAGTGGTGCTTCCTGCAGGGGAAGGAGGGGTTGACCTGTGCGCGTTGATGCGAACGTTAGCCGAGCGCGGGGTCACAGGCGTGCTGTGCGAAGGCGGGGGCACGCTCCTCGCTAGTCTGTTCGCACAGAGACTGGTAGATAAAGTGGTCTTCTTCTACGCGCCGCGCATTCTCGGCGGACGTGAGGCTCCGACTGCCGTTGAAGGCGCAGGGTTCTCCTGCGTGGAAGAAAGCCTGCGATTAGATAGGGTATACTGGAGAAGAATAGGGCGCGACCTAATGGTGCAAGCGTACCCCGTATGGGAGCCAGACGGGACATGTTCACCGGCATTGTGAAAGAGCTGGGCGAGGTCGTAGAGGTGGAAACCTCTGCACACGGGGCGCGGCTGTCTATCCGTGCGCCGCACATCGCCTCGCGCGTGCAGGTAGGCGATAGCGTCGCAGTGAACGGGGTATGCCTCACGGTCGTACACCAGCAAGGCAGCGTGCTCTACTTTGATGCCGTGCTAGAGACGTTGCGACGCAGCAACCTCGGGGCGTTAGGAAGGGGTGAGCACGTCAACCTAGAAGACGCTCTACGCGCCGGTGAGGCGCTGGGTGGGCACTTCGTGCAGGGACACGTGGACACGACGGGCACCGTGCGACAGCTGCTGCCTCAGGGTAACGCGGTGGTGATGACCGTGCAGGTAGGCGAGGAGTGGATGCGCTACGTAGTGCCCAAGGGGTCGGTAGCGGTAGATGGGGTCAGCCTAACGGTAGTAGACGCAGGCAGGGAGGAGTTCAGCGTGTGGCTGATTCCCCACACGCGGGCAGTGACCACACTGGGCAGACGCCAAGTCGGCGACCGAGTGAATGTCGAGTTCGACGTGCTGGCGAAGTATGTCGAGAAGCTGTTGCAGGCGCGTCCGGGCAGAGGCGGGGTGGATATGGAGCTGTTGCGCCGTACGGGGTTTTTGGATTGAGGAAGGCGAGCGATGTCACCCGGAAAGGCACCCGCGCCGTGTGACAGACCCCCCGATGGGGATCGAACCCGTTCAGTCACCCCGTTTGTATCGCCCCGAAAACAGGAGTTCACGAAGGATGAAACTGCTTCCCTTCTCCAAAATGCAAGGCGTGGGGAATGACTTCGTTGTAGTGGCGGAGGAGATGGTCTCTTCGCTTTCTCTGCCGGCACTGGCGCGCTTGCTCTGCCAACGGCGTTTTTCCGTAGGCGCGGACGGATTGCTCGTGGTAGGACGAGGAGAGCGCGCTCCTGTACGGATGCGCATGTTCAACCCCGACGGCAGCGAAGACATGTGTGGCAATGGCTTGCGGTGCGTGGCGCAGTGGGCAAGGCGTCGTGGGCTGGTGGATGGCTCGTGTTTCATCGTGGAGACGGTCGACGGCGACAAGCAGGTGGAACTCCTGCCTGATGGACGGGTGCGGGTGGAGCTAGGGGAGCCACGCTTTGCGCCGGAGGAGGTGCCTGTTCTCGCGGAGGAGACCGATGTCCTGAACTTGCCCGTGAGCCTGCCCCATCGGCAAGTGCGAGTGGCGGCGCTCTCTACTGGCTCTACGCATAGCGTGTTGTTTGTGGACACACTACCCTCTGATGACCTTTTCTGGCAAGAGAGCCCGATGATAGAGAATCACCCGCTCTTTCCGCAGCGCACGAGTGTGCTCTGGACGGTCGTGGAGAGTCCCTCTCGGTTGCGTATGCGCATCTGGGAGCGTGGCGCGGGTGAGACGCTCGCCTGCGGCACGGGAGCCTGCGCAGCGGCGGTGGCAGCGCAGTTGCGCGGACTAACTGGCAAGACAGTGGAAGTACATTCGGCAGGCGGAGTACTGCAGGTGGAGTGGCATCCCGGAGAGCCGATGCGCCTGACGGGAGGAGCCGATTTGGTGTACGAGGGTTGGTATCCTCTGGAAGAGGTGAAAGCATGAGCAGCTGGCGTCAGAAAGGCAGCCCCGAACCGATTGCTGCACTCAACCGTGTGCCGCTACGCGAATGTGGCGAGCCGCTGGTGGACATCCGCAAAGCCTGTCCCAGGATACGGGTGGCACGCAAGTGTATCCCCTTTCTGCGGGCGACGGTAGCGGAGATGCTCAATCGTGCGCAGGAGCTGCTCCCTCCGGGCTATCAGCTGCGTGTGACGACCGCCTACCGCACGCTGGAGATGCAAAGGGAACACTACGAGCGCTACTTCAACCAGCTGCGCGAGCAACATCCTGAATGGAGATATGCTACCCTGCGCCGCATGACCAACCGCTTCTTCGCGCCCGTTGACCAGAAGGCGCCTCCCGGCCACTGCACGGGGGGCGCCGTGGACGTGCAGCTGCTCGGACCGAACGGCAAGCCGCTGGACGTCACCTCGCCCTACACAGGCTGGCAGGCAGCGCCCACCTGGATCGACGGCTTGACCCCAGAAGCGCATCGTCACCGCATGATGATGGTGGAGGCGATGCTCGAGGCGGGGTTTAGCAACTGTCGCGACGAGTACTGGCACTACTCCTACGGCGACGCGGCGTGGGCAGTGCGTGTCGGTGCTCCATACTGCATCTACGGGCTCATTGAGCTGCCTCCCGAATGGCAGAAGCGTGTGCGCAAGTAGCTCAAAACAAAACCGCCCCGGACGCCTGTCCGGGGCGGTGCACGCTGTTGTTGCTCTACGACGAAGCTGGCTGCGGGGGAACCAACAGTCCTAACTGCTCCCCGATTTGCAGCGCTTGTTCCGCGTCGTGTTCGTATAAGGATAACCAGTATTGCATGTTGCGCCGACGAACGTCATCAATGGCGCTTACCGGAACGTACACCGACACCAGCTGCCAGCTTCGCGGGAACAACAGCGACACGCGGCGCTCTGCCTCCATGCTACACCTCCTTTCCTGCATCCATTGCGCCGACACTCCCGCTCTTTTCTGACGCTCCCTCGCTTGTCAATGTTCCCCAGTATGGAGTAACACCAGAAAGGCGCATGAGTGTGCTCGCTTACATTATACCACATATGGCTCTCCTCTGCAGGATGGGAAACAGGAGTACGGGTAGTGAGGCGACGCGACCTAGGAGACGCACCAACCACTGAGGAAGGGTTCGAAAAGGTCAACCCGGACACGACGGTTGAGCATCGCCCCCCCTGTCATGCTGAGCGCTAGCGAAGCACTCAGGGTAGCGATGAGACGGGATTCTTGGCTTCGCTCGAGCAGTCACACCCTCATCCCCTGTCCCCTTCTCCCAGTGGGAGAAGGGGGAGGGAAAGGAGGCGTGTTGCACGGTAGGTATAGGTATCAGTGTACGTCTTAGTGGCATGCGGTAGTGCGCCCGCGCCCTTCTCTCGCTCGGAGAGGGGCAACAAGGTGAGGGGGATTCGCTGATCTCCAGTGTCGTACCGAGCGCTAGCGAAGCATCTTGGAGATTCTTCGCTTCGCTCAGAATGACAGAGCGCCAATTGTCATGCTGAGCGCTAGCGAAGCATCTCAGAGTTCTTTGCTTCGCTCAGAGAATGACAAACAGTCTGGAGGGCGAGGCTCCGTCCGAGCCGTTGCGACGCGGGAAAAGCGCACTGAAATGCGCACGACAAGCTTGCTCGTTTGTAGTGCAGGCTTCATCCTGCGAGGGGCGCAAGACGAATGTGTCCTGCCGAGCCGAAAGCGAAGCATCCCGAAGATTCTTTGCTCTGCTCAAAATGACAGAGCGCCCAATTGTCATGCTGAGCGCTAGCGAAGCATCTCAGATTCTCTTCGCTTCGCTCAGAATAACCGTCATCGTTCAGAATGGCGGGCACTGGTCGCGACGGAGCGCGCCCCTCCAGCGCTATCCTGCCGAGCCGACAGCCTGAGAGACAGCGAAGCATGCGGGGAATGCAATGGAGGAAATCCTTCGCTCTGCTCAGAATGATAGCAAAAAGTAACACCGAAACCCAAGAAGGAGGTGCAACCCCATGACACGGCTGTACCACAACCTGCTGTGCGCGGTGGTGAGCGTGCTCCTGCTGGCATCCTCCGCGACGGCGAAAATCATCTACGTCTCCCCCGACGGCAACGACCTGCATGACGGCTCCTCGTGGGCGCGCGCTAAGCGCACGGTCACTGCCGCGCTGGAAATCGCCGCCTCGCGCGACGAAATCTGGGTGCGCTCTGGCGTATACCGGGAGCGCATTACCCTCAAAAGCGGCGTCGCGCTGTACGGCGGCTTTCGCGGCACCGAGAGGAGCCTCTCCGAACGCCCCGCTTTCCCTCGCCCCTCGCCCGACCCCTACGAGACCGTGCTGGATGGAGGGGGCAGCGGTAGCGTGGTCACCTCCCCCGCGACTGCCACCCGCGCCTACCGATTGGACGGGTTTACGGTGCGAGGCGGCAGAAGTGATAGCGGGGGTGGGCTCAGGTTGATAGGTGCCGTAGCTTCGTTGCTTACAGTGGCAAACTGCACTATTTCTGACAACCAGGCTAGTTACGGTGGAGGGGTGTATTGTGTGGACTGTTCTCCAGCCTTCATCAACTGTACCTTTTCTGGCAACAAAGCAAGTTCTGGCGGTGGGATGTATTGCAACAATTCTTCCCCCACCTTGAACAGCTGTACCTTTTATAACAACATGGCGGGATACCAGGGTGGAGGATTGTACTGTTGGAACAGTTCGCCTACCCTTACTGACTGCGTTATCAGCCGAAACTCCCAGCATGGTGTGTTTTGTGATGCCAACTCCTATGCTCGCTTGACCGACTGCACCATCTCCGATAACACAGGGGCAGGAGTAGTATGTTATCTCGCGTCTCCTACGCTGACGGGTTGTACCATCAGCAGAAACCAGCACCGCTGGGACGGTGGTGGAGTGATTTGCACTCGTTCATCTCCCCGTTTGAGCGACTGCATTATCACAGGTAACACAACAGGTGGACAAGGTGGCGGAGTGCTCTGTCGTGAGTGGTCTAATCCTGTCTTAGAAAACTGCATCATTGCAAGCAACACTGCCAGTCAGCATGGAGGCGGTGTGGCTAGCGTGTACTCCTCACCTACCTTGAACGGTTGCACTATTGCAAGCAACACTGCCAGCGAGCATGGAGGCGGTGTCGCTTACCTCAGCGCTTCGTCCTACCCACCTACCTTGAGCAGATGCTCTATTACTGGCAACACCGCTGGGCGAAATGGAGGAGGGGTATACTGCTACGATCGTTCGTCGCCAATCTTCGAAAACTGTGAAGTGAGCAGTAACTTGGCTGGCGAGAATGGCGGCGGATTGTACTGCTCTGACTGGTCATCGCCCAGATTGGTAGGCTCCTCAATTCACAGCAACGCTGCCACTCGGAATGGCGGCGGGATTCACTGTGAGAGAAACTCTACACCGACGATGACAGGCTGTAACATCGCCATGAATACTGCTGTCTACGGTCATGGGGGCGGGATCTTCTGCACGGACTACTCCTCGCCAACCCTTGATAGATGCGTTGTTTCGGGCAACAATGCCAACCAGAATGGAGGAGGGATATACTGCAAGAACGCCTCGTCGCCAAGGCTAACAGTTTGCACCATTGCAAATAACAGTGCCGCTACCAGCGGAGGGGGATTGTTTTGCTACTACAACTCTGAACCAGTTCTCAACAGATGTACACTTTCTGGTAACAGGGCGGATTACGGAGGCGGGATTTACGCTGAGTACAGCTCCTCAACTCGCCTGTCTGATTGCGTACTTGCTGCCAACCTCGCTGATTGGCAGGGAGGTGGACTGTTTTGCTGGGACGCCTCCTTCTCTACATTGTTTTGCTGTACTGTTGTCGGTAACAGTGCGAATGCAGAGGGAGGTGGTCTATACTGCGGTGCGGATTCAGGGTTGGCTCTTTACAGCTCCATTGTTTCACGTAACCGCGCCAACAGCCATGGAGGCGGTATGTACGCAGATGACACTTCGAGGCTTTCCATAGTCAACTGTACGCTGACCTATAATGAAGCATACGACTCTGCAGGGATATGGTCACAGGCAGTGTCAAGAGTTGTCAACAGCATACTCGCCTTCAACCGCGGCGGCGGAGTTCGCCTGCCCGGCGATGCGGTGTTCCGTCACAACTGTGTGTGGGGCAACACGCCCTACAATTTCGCAGGCGACATCGGCAACCCCGTCGGTATGGATGGCAACATCTCTGCGGACCCGTTAATAGCAGGGGGGCATCTGCTGCCTGGTTCTCCATGCATCAATGCGGGCACTGACGAATCTTCCACCCCACTCGACATCGACGGCGAGCCG
>JANWXG010000200.1 GCA_025057335.1 bacterium
CGCTACCGAAGGCAGGGATGAGGGATGTCGCCTGCGGAGTTTCGCCGGCTAGTGCAAGAGGCTATCGACTCGCTGCCCGACGATATCCTGCGCCACCTGAGGAACGTGGAGATTGTAGTGGAGTGGACCGCCTCGCCTCAGCAGAGACGCCAGGCAGGATTGCGTGCGTGGGAAGACCTGTTCGGGCTGTACGAGGGCGTGCCGCTCACGGAGCGAGGCGTCAGTGCAGGGGAGCCTGTTCTACCTGACCGCATCACGCTCTTCCAGCGCCCGCTGGAGCGCCGCTATCGCACGCGAGAACGGATTCGCGACGCCATTCGGCGAACCCTCATCCATGAAATCGCACACCATTTCGGCATCAGTGACGAACGGCTGCGCGAGCTGAACGCTTATTAGCGCCCCAAAAATCCGCCTGCGCGAACTTGGGAGACCCGCAGAGGAGGGGACCCTCGCTTTAGAGCCTACTGTTGCTATGATTTGCCTGTCGCAAAGGAGGCTTCCCACATGCACCACCTAGGGGCGCATCTCAGCCATCACGCTGAGTGTGGTGACGCTCCTTCACCGCACTGACCACCCCCCACAGCAATATCCCCGCCGCTATCGCAAGCAGCAGCACCGCCGACAGGCGATACCGCTCGAAGTATAACAGCGCTCCTCCTTGAGATAGGAGCACCACGTTCACTGCAGCTACAAACAGCGTCAGCGGGTTCTGCTTGAGCAGAAAGCGATGCAATAGCCAGAGCCCGACGAAGGTGACCAGCGAAGTTGCCAAGTGCTCAGCAATCTGCCAAGCATGCTGGTAGCTCAGCGCCGCCAGCAAAGCCAGCACGCCGTACCACCACGCCGCGCGACGCACTGTACCTAGACACACCTTCGCCAGCGCTATCAGCGCCATCCATCCCAACATCGCTACTATTCCAACAAGCAGCGCCAACAGCAGGTAATATAGCAGAGGCAAGTAGCGCGCGATATCCAGAGGCTGTGCCGCAGCGTAATCAGGTATCCGCACCACCCACTCGGGTATCTTCGAGGTCGTAGAGCGCGGAGTGCTTAGCAAGTCGATAACGTCGCTCACGGCAGAACGTGCGGCGAGGAACGCCCATACCCCCGCCTGCGCGAATATCGCCTCGCGCCAGAGCGTCCGATAGCGTCCGGGGTTCAGCAGCACCTGCGTCCACTGCATGGGGTGAGGCAGGGTAGGAAAAGCTACCTGCCAGGTGGGGACTGCAACGCTCAAGCCGATGAAAAGTAGCGCAGCGACTACAGTCATCAGCGCCATCCGCGTCCAGCGTTCGGGCAGCTCCCACGCAGGAGGCAGACTGCCGCTGGAAAAAATCGTTTGGTTCGATAGACCCATTGCGAACAGCAACAGCACCATCGGTGTACCGACAGCCGCCAGACGCAGCCCCCAGCCCCAGGGAACAGGATAGTGACGGAGAATGTGTACCAGCGCGATACTCCCCCACAGTGCTAGGAGGAGGATTACAGCGGTATGGGCGTAATCGCCGAACACCTGCAAAGAGGTGATGACCTGTTCCTCCTCGTCGGCAGGGTAAAGTATGTTGCGATAGAGGTCGGTTACTACGTCGCCGTTGACCTCAGCCACCACTACCACTCGCGCTGCCCCCACCTCCAGCCCAGCAATCTGCCACTGGAAGCGGTGGTAGCTCCGATGGGGGAGGCTCTCGCTCTCCGTGCCAACCAGTAGCAGCCTTTCGGGAGAAAAACCGATGTTCGCGAGCGCTTTTTCCGCCAGCTGCCTCGCCCGTGCTGGGGGAATCTTCTCGCCCGGCGCGTCCTCTGGCAGCCAGCAATACCGCTCCCACAGCCGTCCGTCAGGTGCCAGCACTATTCTCCACCGTTCGGAAGTGCCCGGTTTCTGCCAGCGCACTTCCCAGTTCACGGGCGGATACACCAGGCGCGCCCACAGGGCATCGGCGTCCGTCTTGCCCAAATATTTGCGCAGGTAACGGTATGCGTTGCCCTTGCCATCGTCGTCCAGAAACGTCTCCGAGCGCCAACCACGCACCTCCTGCCCTTGCTTTGGGAGAAACTGCCGGGCAGTGTCCAACGCTTGCTGGGCGTCGATGTAGCGTGTGCGCAGTGGGTTCTTCTCCCCCGGGCTCCAGGCGAAGCGGCTGGAGCCTCGCTCTACGCCCTGCGCTACCACCGCGACGCCCGTTACTCCTATCGCAACGAGCAGTGCTCCCCAGAGCGTCCTTCGGGGAAGAGACGGAAAAGGTAGCTCGTGCGCCAGCTGGGGCTGCGCCGCCGCAGGCATAGCGCGTTGAGATTGTAGCAGAGCGTCCAGTTCGCGGTTGGTCGTGGGCGAGGGGAGCGCCACGTCCGCTCCCTCGCGGCGCCCCCACCACACCGCCAGCAGGGCGGGCGTCAGCAGAAACAGCATCAGTATCCCCCACGAGAGCCGCACGCCCAGCTGGTCGCTGTACAGGAAGATATCGCTTCCGGTGATGGCGTTGTAACAGAAGTGCGCAATGATGGTCGGTAGAGGACCATAGCGCATCACCAGCCATCCCCAAAACACACCTACGGGGAACAGCTCCACGGCGCGGATGTAGTACGGCTGAGAGGTATAGCCGCAGTGCCCAAGGCTCCACAGCAGGGCGCTGAGCGCAATCGCTGCCCATCGGCTGCGCAGCACGGCGGACAGAGCAACAATCACGAACAGCCTGTCTACCAGCTCCTCACTGAAGGCGGGCCCTACCCCGTCCAGCAGGGAGTATACCCAGGGCAGGTACGTGCTCATCATGTCGTCGTAGGGCATGCCTGAGTGCATCCACACTCCGAACAGCTGCCTGCCCAAGGCATAGAAGAGGGTAGTGTAGAACAGGTCTATCGCGAGCACCCAGTAACCCAGAGCCACTCGCATGCGTCCCGCCTGACTGGCGATGCCTTGCCGTGTCCACCAGTGGCGCAGGGGGATGCTGTCAGGGCACAGCTTGCGGTAGAGGTACTCGGCAGCGATGACCGCAGAGAGCAATTGCAGAGCGCTGTATAGGGTATCCATTGGCGCGCCGATTAGCACGCTGATCCAGAACGCGGCCCACGTCTGCCCTGTCTCCATCTCTGCTATCCATAGCGGGATGCTATTGAAAGAGCTGAGCAGGCTCACCCCTATTAGCAACGCGGTAGGTACCGCTGCTACTCGCCAGTCTATCTCGCGACGGACAAGCGCTACCAGGATGACAACTAGCTGCAAAATCTCCAACAGTTGCCCCACACGGAAGTAGATGCCAGCGAGACGCCCTCCTTTTTCCTCGTCACGGCGGGCGGCGTCATGGAACTTCTGCGGTATCTTCAGCCAGCGCGAGAAGAGGAGAACCTGGTCTCCAGAAACCGAGACCGTCACCCGTTGTGTGGCTTCTCCCAGACGGAACCCTCGTCGCTCCCAGGTAAAAGCGTATTCCACGCGGTTCGCCCGAGGCTGACGCTCTTCGCTGACCAGCTGGTAATCTGTGAGGAGGATACCTGCGTGGCGTTGCAGGAACTGTTCGGCGACCTGTCGTGGCTGGCGCGAGTCGGGCAGCGCCTCCTTGTCGGGCAGATACTGCGCAAAGAAGACGACACGTCCCTCTGGGTCTACATCTACGTAGTACTCGCGCTCGCTATCGGGGCGGAACCAGCGGGTGCTCCAGACGTAGGCAAAACCCTCGCGTTGCGCCAGACGGTTCGCCTCGCGTAAGCCCAGAGTCTGTTCTAAGTAGGCGCGTACCGTGCCGTCCGCCTTGAAGGTGGTCACGGCACGGTATCCGCGAGGGGGGTGAATGCCCATCTCCCGCAAGAACTGTGTCGCGAGGCGCTGCGCCTGCTCCCGTGATACCTGCAGGTTCAACCCCGACAGCGGAAACGCGCGGGGGTATAGCCATATCGCCAGCACGCCCGCCAGCACCCCGGAGAGCACAAAAAGCAACTTCTGTACGCGCCTTTCCCTGAACATCTACCTGCTTGCTCTCCCGCAGCAAATCACAATAGAGGCGGTCTTTTCCCAGAGCCAGGTAAACCACTTCCTCGCTGATGAAGCGACACCTTACCTGCATTATATGCTTCCTTTCTCCGCGGCGCAAGTGACTTTCAACGATGTTGGGGTCCCTCCGCGTCGCTGGGGTGCCGATGAGACCGTTCTCGTCGAGCCGTCTCGTCGTGATGCTGAGCAGCAGTAAAGCGTTCCTGTCTAGCAGAAAGAGATTCTTCGCTGCGCTCAGAATGGCAAGATACACAACTCTTTGTCACATAGAGCGACAGCAAAGTATCTCGATGGGCAAAAACAAGATTCTTCGCTACGCTCACAAGGACAAGGGAGCTGAAGTACGAGACGCCTGCCAATCCTATCCATCGGCTTACTCTTACCCCCTCTTCCAAAGGGGAGGGGGGTGAGAGGATGAGGGCGCATTTTAAGCACTTCGCGGCTCGGACTGACAGTTGAGGCTTCTGCCGAGCTGTGACAGCGCACTGAAGTGCGCACTACTAGCCAACCTGTTGGTAGCATGGGCTTAGTCTGCAAGGGACGCACGGCAAACGTGTCATGCTGAGCCGCAGGCGAAGCATCTTCTCTGTCATGCTGAACAGGGTGAAGCATCTCAAGTTCTTTGCTCCGCTCACGGCGACAGGAAGGCGTAGAGGTCAAGGCTCCGTCCGAGCCGCTCGTCTGTGATGCTGAGTCGAAGCCAATGCACTGCATATATCCAGATTCACGTCCTATTGTAGGATCGAAATTCGACCTACTAATTCCCAAAAAACACTTGACTTTTTTGTTTATCTATGCTAATCTATTAGCTGCAAAAACATTGTGGGG
>JANWXG010000201.1 GCA_025057335.1 bacterium
CGGAGTATACAACATCGGCGCAGGAAACCTGTTGAAGAATCGGCATGTTGCCGAAAAAATACTGGAGGCGTTAGGCAAGCCCCTGTCGCTCATCCAGTCGGTAGCGGACCGCCCTGGGCACGACAGGCGCTACGCTGTGGACACCACGAAGCTGCGCGCGCTGGGCTGGTCGCCGCAGTGGGACTTCGAACGGGGACTGCAACACACGGTAGAGTGGTACCGCAGCCACGCCGAGTGGTGGCAGGAAGTGAAACGCAAGAAGGAGTATCAACAGTTTGCTCAGCAGTGGTACGCCGAGCGCGGAGGCGCAAATTCCGCACAGGAGTAGGGGGAGGTTTGACCATGCAACAACTCCGACAACGCATTCAGGGGCGCACAGCGAAAGTGGGCGTCATCGGGCTGGGCTACGTGGGACTGCCGATGGCAGTGGGGGCAGCGGTGGCAGGCTATCCCGTCATCGGCTTCGACATCGATAAGCGCAAAATCGATGCCATTGGTGCAGGCGAGCGCTACATCGAGGATGTAGAGCCGGACGACTGGAAGCTCGCTATCGAATCGGGCAAGTTGACGGCGACAATGGACTTCATCCGCCTGCGCGAGTGCGACGTGGTGCTCATCTGCGTGCCCACGCCCATCAACCGCGCCAAAGAGCCCGACATGAGCGCCGTAGAAGCCGCTACCGACGCGATTGCCCGCGCCCTGCGCGCCGAGCAGCTCATCATCGTGGAAAGCACCACCTACCCGGGCACGACGGTCGAACTGGTCAAGCCCCGTCTGGAAGCCACTGGTCTGCGAGCAGGTGTGGACTTCGCGCTCGTCTTCTCGCCAGAGCGCATCGACCCGGGTAACAAACGGTTCAAACTGCGCCAGGTGCCGAAAGTGGTGGGTGGCTTGACCGAGCAGTGCACCCAGCTCGCGATAGAGTTCTACAGTCCTTTCATCGATCAGCTGGTGCCTGTCTCGTCGCCTACAGCAGCGGAGATGACCAAAATTTATGAAAACGTCTTTCGCAGCGTCAATATCGCCCTGGTGAACGAGCTCGCCCTGCTGTGCAACCGCATGGGGCTGAACGTATGGGAAGTGATCGACGCCGCCTCCACCAAACCGTACGGTTTCATGACCTTCTACCCGGGTCCTGGGCTGGGCGGTCACTGCATCCCCGTCGACCCGTACTATCTGGCGTGGAAAGCGCGTCATTACGACTTCCACGTGAAGTTCGTGGAGCTCTCCGCGACCATCAACGACAGCATGCCCTACTATGTCTGCTCGCGCGTGAACGACGCACTCAACTCGCACTTTAAGAGCGTCAACGGCTCGGACATCCTCATTCTGGGCGTGACCTACAAGCGCGACGTGGCAGACCTGCGCGAATCTCCCGCCCTCAGGATTATCGAAATCCTGCACCAGCGCGGCGCGAAGGTGAGCTACCACGACCCCTACTTCCCTATCCTGCACGTACAAGACCACGTCGACCTGCACCTGCAGAGCGAGACGCTGACCCCCGAGCGGCTTCAGCAGGCGGATTGCGTGGTGGTCGTGGCAGACCACAGCATTTACGACTGGGCGATGATCGCTGAAAACGCCAAACTGGTGGTGGATACGCGCAACGCGCTCAAAGCATTCCCTGCGCCGCATATCTGGAAGCTGTAGCAGGCTACCCAAAGCGCTCAGCATGACAGGGAGGGAGCGCGTGTCAGCCACTACATCGCGCACTGGTAGGACACAATCATCATTTTACAGAGCACTGGCACTGAGTCAGGGGTGACTCTTCACATCCTCGCAGGCGTCCGTCCTGGAGGGACGCGCTCCGTCGCGTCCACACACAGGGTCACGACGGAGCGTATCCCCCAGAAGATTCACGGCTGGCAGAGCGCTAGTCGGGGTCGTAGTAGGTGTCGCCTTCCACAGGTGCGAACCAGCCCATGCCCATCGCCTCAGGGTTCACGCCGTAGATGCTATCCTTGATGGAGAGGACACGCCTCAGCCCGCGCACATGCCCGTCGGCGAAGACCACCAGCGTGCGAAGCTGGTGGCGGAAGTGCAGCGAGGGTTCCAGTTCGTACGCGCCCGGGATGCGACGGGAGACGGCAGGAGGAGGCTCTAGGAAGGCGTACTCTGCGACGAATGCGCGGGCGCCGTCGGAGGCGGCGAGACCGCCGTCGGCGAACATGGCGCATTCGGCAGGCTTGGCAATCTCTGCCTGCGAGAGCGAGTGGTGGAAGGCTTCGGCAGTGTAACCCTGCTTCCAGACGCGCGCGCCGATGCCCACGTAGTTGTATACGTAGCCGCCCGTGCCGGCGTCCCAGCCGCCCTGCCCCTGCCATGAGGGACAGGCTCGAAGCCTCCCCCCATCTCGCAGGTAGGGCACGAGCGGACCGTCTCTCGGTTCGAAGCGTCCTGTGCGGGGGTTGCGCTTGCCGAACCAGCGGATGCTGTCGAACTCAAAGAAGTCCTGTGCAGCGGGCACAAAATGTTCATCGTAGTCGGCGCTGTAGAGCAGGTTCGCCAGCCACATCTGCTTCAGGTTGCTAGCGCAGGCGGACTGCCTTCCCTTCTCCCGCGCCTGCGCGAACACGGGCAACAGAATCGCCGAAAGCAGTGCCACAATCGCTATGACGACTAGCAGCTCGATTAGTGTAAACCCTGCCAGTTGTGGTCGTCTTTGTCTACTCATGTTCATCATCTCCTTTCGGAAAAAGGGGCTGGAGCGGGGGGCGCCCCTCTCCAGCCCGATGCAGGAGGAACTCAAGCCTTTCTCCTAAACCTTCCGACGCCCAGCAGTGCTCCCGTCATCAGCGCCAAGCTAAGGCAAGTAGCAGGCTCGGGCACAGGATACAGCACTGCTACCGCATCCACTTCGGGCGACCAGTTGCCTGCCGAGGTGATGCGTACGAAATGCGCAAGCGGTACGTAGACGGGGTTCCCCTGCGCATCCACTGCCCAGTCGAGGTCGAAGGCGTCGCCGCCTGCCGAACCGGGTGTGATGCCCGGCGTGAACGGGTCATCGGGCAGGAAGGGGTTGCCGCTGCCGTCAATGGGGGTCACGTCCACGTAGCCCCAAGTGGTCTCCCGCCCGCCCGGGTCGATGACGCCTGCGAAGCTGAAGGTAGGATTGGGGTTGCCCAGCAGGCGGTAGAAGAGGTCTGCCCCGTCCACAATACCGTTGCCGTTGACGTCAATACCCACCTCTAGGATGCCGGGCTCCTGATACCGTCTGTTAATGTTGCCGCCCACGTAAAAGGCGTTTCCGAAGGCAATCAGGTCGTAGCCCGGTCCGTTCAGGAACGGTAGCGGGAAACCGAGAATGAGGTATCCTCGCGGTCCGATGGACACAATGCCAGAGTTATCTGGAGCTGTGGGCTGATGGGCAGTGGAAACTGCTCCTAGCGCTTTCAATGGGTCGGCAAAGCCTGCTGCTGCCCCGCCCGCCTCATATCCGAGCACGCGGTCTGCCCAGCCGCCTGCCTGAGCAGGGGAGAGCGCTACGCTCGCCAACGCCACGAGGGCGACCAGCAGGGTCGGCTTGCGTCGACGGACGACTGCTGCCAGCATCCCCACTAGCCCACCTACAGCCACTAGCGTCGCTGGCTCGGGGACGGGCTGCAGCGCGAAGATGCCCCCCACCTCAGTGAACACACCGTTCACCAGCAACACGCCGTTGCCCACGTATGGCTCGAAGCCAGTGCCGTAGAAGGCGAGGCTGGTGGGGAAGGGGAAAGCGCCACTAAAAGTACCGAATGGCTGCGCAGGCTCACTCGCACGAGGAAGTAGGCTAAGCACCCGCTGAGTGGTGGCGATAAGGTCGCCTTCCGAGTCGAACACTAGGTCGCTTAGCCCTGAACCCCCTGCACCAGCCAGCGACAGGCTACCAATGACCAGCCCGCTCGGCGAGATTTTCCAGACCACCCCCGACCTCCCCTCGAAGAAGGGGTCGTTGGTATCGCCCACATACAGCAGACCGTCTATGCCCATCTGGATGCCGCCCAGATATCCCGTGCCCAGTGCAGAGATAACAGGGGTCGCCTCATTGGGACGCACACGCACCACTGCGCCTTGCCCAGGGTTGTTTGCCAGGGTGGCGTAGTAGGCGTCTGAGGAGACGTCATAAACTACGTCCGCCACGTTTTGCAGCGTGCCGCTGGGCACCAGTTTCGTCACTGTGCCCGCGGAGAGCTTTGCCTCAAAGAGGGTGTCTTCATCTCCGTTCTCGGCGATGGCGAGGGTGTCGTCGTCCTTCCACGCCAGGGCGCCGATGAACTGCCAGTTGGCTCCACTCGGAGCAGTGACCGTATACAACACTGTGCGCCCATTCTGCCAGGTATCGTATACGGTGACGTAGGCGCCGCCGCCGAAGCGGTCCGTGGCGACTGCCAGCTTTCCAGAGGGGCTGAAGGCGATGGCGCTGCCCGCAAGTCCCAACGGGATGGCGCGGAAGCCGTCTGGTGGAGTGAAACCTGTGACCTGCGCGAACGCTACGTGAATGTGCAGCGCCAGTAGCGCTGCGAAGAGGGTCGCTCCTTTCGCGATGTGACGCATGTCCCTTTGCCTCCTTCTACCTGATAGATTGGATGGGTTGATTGTCTCGAGGCAAAGAGGGGAAAAGCGCGAGGAAGCGTGTCAGCCATCAAAAACCCCCTATCCCGTTCGGGATAGGGGGTACAGAGGCGCAAAGATAGCTTCTTCTGTGCCTGCCCCCCTTTGCTCGAAGGGAAGTGCAAGGCCACCGCAGGCTGGCGTTCGGGCTCGCTGCCTCATCAGGGCAGCACACCGTA